>CALXTH010000127.1 GCA_944391365.1 uncultured Alphaproteobacteria bacterium
AACGACCGGCCGGTTCCGAGTATTGAGCAGGCTCAGAAGGTTTCAAACCCGTTTGACAACCGTTTTAGTAATCTGACAGACGGGGAACGCAAGTTTTTGAATGCAATTTATGCAGAAAAAACGGGCAAGAAGTAATCTTTAAACGGGATATAAGCCTATGAAAAAATTTTTCGGACGGTTTTTGGCAGCGCTGGTTTTCAGTTGTGCGGCTGCGGCTCCGGCCAAGGCAGAACTCTTTGATTTGACAGAGTTTTATTTGGATAACGGGCTGCGGGTGATTGTTGTGCCGAATACGAAGGCGCCGATTGTCAAGCAAATGGTCTGGTATAAGGCGGGGAGTGTTGATGAGCCGGCCGGCAAAGGCGGGGGGGCGCATTTGCTGGAACATTTGATGTTTCGCGGAACGGATAAGGTTAAGGATTCGGATTTTAACACGATTATAACCGATAACGGCGGAGAGATGAACGCTTTTACATCACGGGATTTTACGGCTTATCATGAGTTTGTCGACGTCAGCCGGCTGGAACTGGCGATGTTTTTGGAAGCTGACCGGATGAGAAATCTGAAGATTACGCCGGAAAGCTTTGAAAAAGAACGGGATATTGTTTATCAGGAACGCAAACAGGTTGTCGAGAATAATCCGACGGCTTATTTCGGCGAGACAATGCGGCGCAATTTGTGGCAGGAGCATCCTTACAGCCGGCCGGTGACGGGAATGCCGGAGGAAATTTTGAATTTGAAACTTGAGGATGCTCAGGATTTTTATCAGAAGTATTATGCTCCGAATAATGCCATTCTGGTTTTGGCCGGGGATATTACTCCGGCACAAGCGGAAGTTCTGGCCAAGAAGTATTTTGGCGGGTTGGAGGCTTCAGAAACGGTTGAAGCGGTGTCTTTTCCGGTCTTGGATAAGGTTTCGGTTACAAAAACGGAGATGAAGCTGCCACAAGTGAATGTGAAGCGGTATGTGAAGTCTTTTGTTGTGGAGCCTTTTGCAAAAGATAAGGAGCGAGCCTTTGCTTTGATGGTGTTATCGGCGTATCTGGGCGAGGGAGAGACTTCCAAATTATACCGCCGGCTGGTGGAAGATGAGGAAATTGCGTTGGCTGTATCGACTTCTTATGATTTTGCCGGCCGGAGTTACGGGACGTTTTCAATTTCAGTTCTGCCGAGAGAAGGCGTTTCCAATCAGGTTCTGGAGGAGGCGGTCGACGAGGCATTGTCGGAAGCTATGAGAGAGCTTGATCTTAAGGAACTTCAGCGCGTTAAACGCAAAATGCTGGCCGGGCTGGTTTATTTGAACGATAATCCGGAAGATGCCGCGAATATTGTCGGGGCTTTGGCGGCGTCTGGGATGAGCGCCGAGGAAATTGCCGCTTATGACCAAGGGGTTGAGTCGGTGACGCTTGGGGATTTAAAACAGGCGGCCGGTGTTTTGGCAAAATCTGTCAGTGTACAGGGAATTTTGTCTCCCAAACAGGAGAAAAACTGATGGTAAGACGAATTTATCATAAAAAAACATCTTCATTCCGCAAGCTGCCGAAATACGTTTTGGTGGCCGCTCTGATTGTGGTTTGTGGTTGGGGAATCAGTAAAGTCAGGTTTGGTTTTAATCCGGATCGATTAGTGGAAAACTCCATGCTGCAAAATCAGGGGTTTAGTACCAATGTGGAGGAGATTGTGTCCCGTGAGGGGATTAAGGCCTATTATTTTGAGGATCATACCAATCCGATTATCAGCATCAGTTTTTTGTTTAAAAATGCCGGAGGTGCTTTTGAAGAGCGCGGGCAGTTTGGTATCGCTAATATGACAGCGGCACTCTTGACGGAAGGGGCCGGTGAACTGGACAGCCGTGCGTTTAAAGACAAATTGGAAGAAAATGCCATTGTGATGTCTTTCGGGGCGGATGATGATCATTTTTGGGGGCATTTAAAGACGCTGAAACAGAATCAGAGACTGGCTTTTTCTTTATTAAAGGCGGCTTTGACTGACCCGCGGTTTGACCGGAGTGAGGTTCGCAAGGTGAAAAAGCAGTTGCTTCTGTCTTTGAAACAGCAGCGGGAGTTGCCGGACAGTGTGTTGGATTTGGCGTGGTCGGCCGAGATTTTCGGGGTTCATCCTTATGCCCGCAATCCGATTGGCCGGCAGGTGGACATTGAAAATCTTAATGCCGATGATTTGTGGCGCTTTGTCAGGGAACATTTGAACCGGGAAGACCTGATTGTCGGGGTGGCCGGGGATATTTCCCGTGATGACGTGAAAAAAATGCTGGATCAGGTGTTTGGCAGTCTGCCGGAAAAGGGCGGGCAGGCTTTTGTCGGTGAGACGGCGTCGGATTTCAGTCCCAGAGAGATTAACCGGAAGTGGCCGACGGTACAGAATATGGCGACATTTACGGGGAAGGGAGTCAGCCGGGAACATCCCGATTTTTATCCGCTTTATCTGGCTAATCAGATTTTTGCGGGGCAGGGGCTGACTTCCCGTGTGTCGCTGGCGGCCAGAGAGGACAAGGGGCTGACTTATGGCGTTTATTCTTATTTGCTGCTGAAGGACAAAGCATCGCTGATTAAGGGCGGTTTTTCAGCGACACCGGAAAATTTTGGCAAAGTTCGTGATATTGTGACCAGTGAATGGGTTAAAATGGGCCGGGAAGGTGTCAGTGCCGAAGAGCTGGCACAGGCCAAGAATTATCTGATTGCTTCGTATAATCTGCGTTTTGCCGATTTGGACACAATCAGCGCGATTTTGGTTGCCATGCAGGAAGAAAATCTGGGAATCGATTTTCTGGAAAAACGCAATGCTTATGTCGGGGCGGTGACTTTGGATGAGGTCAATGCTGCGGCGGCAAAATATTTTGTTCCGGAAGGGCTGGTTTGGGTCAATCTGGGGACGTTTAACGAATTTCAGGGAGAAGAATAAGATGTTTGACAGAAGTGTAAATAAATCCAAGGCATGGAAAAAGCTTGAGAGCCATTATAAGGCATTCAGAAAAACGGAAATGCGTGATTTGTTTGCCAAAGATCCGCACCGGGCGGAAAAGTTTACGGAACGGCTCGGTGACACAATTATTCTGGATTATTCCAAAAACAGGATTTCAGAAAAAACAATGTCTTATCTTATGTCTTTAGCCAGAGAACGGCGGTTGGAAGATAAAATAAAATCTATGTTTCGCGGGGATAAGATTAATATTACCGAAAACCGTGCTGTTTTGCACACGGCTTTGCGCAATCGCGAAAACAAGCCGGTAATGGTTGACGGTCGGGATGTTATGCCTGATATCAATGCCGTTTTTGCGAAAATGCGCCGCTTCTCCGAGGATGTTCGT
>CALXTH010000128.1 GCA_944391365.1 uncultured Alphaproteobacteria bacterium
TTCCTAAACTGTGGGCAGGAGGTTCGAGTCCTCTCGCTGGCGCCATTTTTTTGCAGAGAAATCATAGCCTTGCTTTTTTATAAAAAATATTTCCGGTTTGTTCTCCGACAGCGAGATATCTTCTGAAAATTAAAAAAATGTTTAATATTTTCCCTTAAAATAAATTTATAAATCAGATAGAAGAGGTGTTTTCAATGAAGAATGTGTTAAAGGGAGCCGCAGCGCTGGCATTATTTTTTATTTTGGGATGCTCGGAAAAACCTGAAATTCTTGGCGACTGGGTGCAGCCTATCCCGGGGCAGAAAGACCGAGTACAGGGAATTCGGTTTGAAAATGGCGGAAAACTTTCATCCATCAATATGAGTACTCTGGCTTATGAAACATGGGAAAGAAACGGAAATAAGCTGGTTCTCAGCGGAAAAAGCATTGGTAACGGGGTTACGTCTCCGTTCAGTGATACTTATTATATTGAAAAGCTTGATGAACAGACACTTATTCTGAAAGACGGCGATTTTACCCTGACTTATTTCCGCCGGTAAATTTTATTTTTTTCTGAAACTGACAGGGCGTTTTGGTAAAGCAGAAGATTGTTCAAAATGATTTTCAGCTGCTGGTTCCACAGAGTTTCGGCAACGCTGACATTGCTTTCGCCGCAGTCGTAATATCCTTTTCCCTGATTGCAGGTGTAATTGTTGTTATAAACCAGATTGTACATATCAACATAGGCTTTTTGTGCCATATCGAAGTCCTGCAGCGCTTGTGAACGCGTTTTTTCATTGTCAAAAAGTTTGCTCAGTTGTTCGGTGATATATTGTTTCAGGCAGTTGTTTTCCTGTCTGGTCAAGAGAAGCGCCTGGCGGTTGTTTAATTGTTTGGTGCTATTCCAGTCGGGATGACGGCAGCGTTCCAATATTTGAACATAGCGGCTTTCTGCCGGTATTTCTTCGGCCGCAACGGCCGCAATGCCGGACAGAGATAGAAAAATCAATAAAAACAGTCTCTTATACATTAAATTTTCTTTCCGGTTTTTTATCCTTTGTTTGATTTGTAGCATAAAAAGATTAATTTTATTTGAATTTCCCATTTCTTACCAGTTTAGATATTCAGCATAAAACCAGTGATGTAACTGTAACCTTTGTTACTGTCGGCGGCGGTATTATCTGCTCCGGTAAAACTGACATGAGCCACTGTGGCAAACAGGCTCAGATATTCATTATATTGATATTGATTGGTGAACTGAATATATTTATCCTGATTTTGGGTCAAATCTGCTTTTGTTTCAAAATAAAGCAATGCCGTGGTTAATTTTCCGTATGTGTAACTCAGGCCGATGTTCCAGGCTTTGCCCTCGCGGAAATTATCAAAATAAGGTGCCGTCATATAGCTGTTAATTTGTTTGTTTACCGGATAGCGGTTACCATCAACATTGGTGCGACGAAATGACCCACCCAGCGTCCATTCTTTCCAGGTAATGTTCAGGCCGGCGGCATAGTCTTTATCTTCTTTGGCATAAAGACCATATCCCAGGTAAGAATTAATAATAAAATCGCCAAACCGGCTGTTGTTGGACAGTGCAAAAACATAGGCTTCTTCATTATGATACGGCGCATAACCGTTAATCAGTCCCTGGTTGATATAAGCTTCCGGCATATAGGTAAAACCGAAACGGGTTCCGTGAAATTCCGGTGAAATATAGTTGAATTTTGTTGCAACATTATCCGTATCAAGCTGTGTTGAATTCAGAGTCCGGTAAGCTGCCCGCTTGCCGCCGTTGTTAATCCAGTTCGGGTTGCTGTAAAAATTGACAATGGAGCTGTCGTTTATGCCCAGCGGGCTGGCCGCATTCGGGGCTCCGGCATAAAACAAGTACGCGACATTATAATTCTGGCCGATTTGTATCTCACCATACGGGCTTTGCAACGCGGCATAGAATTGTTCATCCCACTCATTGGGGCTATAATCGTTCAGATAATTATTTCCATCTGTATCCGTACTGTAATAAAAACCAAGCTGATATCGGGGAGTAAACTTGTAGGTGGCAGACAGGTTTATGTTGGCGCCGCTGTAGGTTTCATTATGGTTGTCGGTATTATCATATTGTTTTTCATAGCTGTTTTGTCCGTAGAGAACTTTGAATGTTCCTCCGGCATTAAAAGTCCAGTTGTCATACTCAAACTGCATCGCCTGCGCAGAGGTTTCCGAAAGTAGCAAAACAGGCAAAATTAGAGATAAAGCGGCGCTTTTATTCATGACAACCTCATAAATTATTAATAAATATTTTTTTCAGATTACACGTTAATCATTAAAAAAGCCTTATGCTGACACACAAGGCTTTTCATTCTATTTCCGCTCATCAAGCTCCCGGTTGATAATCTTCAGAACCTGTCCCATTTCCGAATGGTTGGAATCCAAAATAATATCAATCAGCCGATTTAGTTTTTCCATGCTCAGTTCAGATAACTGTGACCGACGGATATATTCCGCGGATTCAGGAATTTGACATACGTCAAACAGAACATCAGCCAGTTCTTCCAATGATGAAACGAAATAGATTTGGACATTGCGCTGTTTCAGGATGCGGGCGGACCTTGCCGCAACATTGTTCCAAAACATAAATTCGCTTTTGTCCTCACAATGACATTTCTTCAGGAATTCAACGGCAATTCCGCTGGAATCGAGCGCCTGGCAAAGCTCTTCCGTCGTCATGGACTGATAATCCGCATGCTCATAACGGCGGCGTAATTCCCGGTAAACTATATTGCTCATAATAAAAATAATTATAAATTAATACTTAAATATCATTTTCAGTTTAAAGGTATTTTTGACAAAAATCAAGAAAAAACCTCCGGGAAATTTCCCGGAGGTTTTTACGGTTAAACGTCCGCACAAAACAGAATTTTATGCGTTCTTTTTCAGCGCCTCACCCAAAGCATCACCCAAGGTTGAACTGGAAGTGTTGTTGGAATATTCTTCCAAAACTTTCTTCTCTTCATCAATCTCAAGCGCTTTTACGGAAATGCCGAGTTTGTTGTTCTTTCTGTCGACAGAAGTCACTTTGGCTTCCAGAACATCACCCTCTTTGTAGTTTTCGGGGTTCTGGGCTGCTTTGTCTTTCGACAAATCAGCTTTTTTGATGGTGGCGGAAACGCCGTTTACTTCAACGTTAACTCCTTTGTCATCCGTGCTGACGACGGTGGCTTTGACAACATCACCTTTTTTGAAGCCTTCCAGAGCACCGGCAACGGCGTCTTCTGTCAATTGTTTGATGCCAAGGGAAATGCGTTCCTTTTCGACATCGACATCAATAATTTTGGCTTCAATTTCCTGACCTTTGGTATAATCCTTAACGGCTTCTTCGCCGGATTTATCCCAGGAAATGTCTGACAGGTGAATCATTCCGTCGATTTCATCAGACAGGCCGACAAACAGACCAAATTCGGTAATGTTTTTGATTTTGCCTTCAATAACAGAACCGACCGGGTGCTCCTCAATATAAGCAGCCCAAGGATTTGGCGTGCACTGTTTGATACCGAGGCTGATTCTTCTCTTGTCAGAATCGACCTCGAGGACTTTGACTTCAACTTCCTGAGAAGTCGAAACAATCTTGCCCGGATGGACATTGTTGCGGGTCCAGCTCATTTCTGAGACATGGACAAGTCCTTCAATACCGTCTTCGAGCTCGACAAATGCGCCATAATCGGTGATATTGGTTACTTTGCCTTTATAAATTTCACCAACTTTGTATTTATCAGCGACATTCTTCCAAGGATCTTCTTCAAGCTGTTTCATGCCCAGAGAAATACGCTGGTTGTCTTCATTGAATTTGATTACCTTGACTTTAACCGTCTGGCCGACAGACAAAACCTCAGCCGGATGATTAATGCGTTTCCATGAAATGTCGGTCACGTGCAGCAAGCCATCAACACCGCCCAAATCAATGAATGCACCATAATCGGTAATGTTTTTGACAACACCTTCAAGCTCAGAGCCTTCTTTCAACGTATCAATCAGTTCAGCACGGGCTTCAGCACGGGTTTCTTCCAGAACGACACGGCGGGAAACAACGATGTTGCCTCTGACTTTGTCCATTTTCAAAATCTGGAACGGCTGGGAAATACCCATCAGCGGAGTAATATCGCGAATCGGGCGAATATCAATCTGAGACCCCGGCAGAAAAGCAATTGCGCCGTTGAGGTCAACAGTAAAGCCGCCTTTAACCCGGCCGAAGATTACACCATTGACACGTTCATTGGCGTTCATGGATTTTTCAAGATCCTGCCAGACTTCCTCACGGCGGGCTTTTTCACGAGAGAGAACAATGTTGCCGTCTTTGTCTTCATAACGGTCAACATAAACTTCAACTTCATCGCCGACTTTCAACTCGGCATTCTGACCAAACTCACGCAGCGGAATGCGGCCTTCAGATTTAAGCCCGACATCAACGGTTGCAAAATCAGGCGTTACACGGATAATGGTTCCTTTGACGACCGAACCGGTAATGCTGTTGTCGCCGAACTGTTCATTCAGCAAAGCTTCAAAATCTTCGGTCATTTCGGGAATCTTAACTTCAGTATTAATCATAAAAAAAATTTCAAAAAAACTGCCAGACCTCCAACCGAAATGGTTGAAGCGGACCTGTGCGGGATTAATTTTCTCCGCGGTAAAACCGCACCGCAATACCCGGAGCTGTGTTGTTTTATACACGAAAAGAAGAAAAACTCAAGAAAAAAATGCGCTCAGCGGGAGCTTTATACGGATTTTTTCAGATTTTCCAAAGAAACAAGGCGGGAATCGATAATCGCACAGGCTTTTTGTTCAACTTCTTCAATAGAGAGAGACGATGTATCCAGAACAACAGCATCTTCTGCCGGGCGGAGCGGTGCCGCAGAACGGGTCGAATCGCGCTCATCTCTGGCTTTGATGTCTTTCAGGACCTCATCGTAACTTATCTGAATTCCTCTGGAAAGAAATTCTTTGTAACGCCGTTCGGCACGGACTTCGGGCGACGCAGTCACAAAAAGTTTGACATCGGCTCCGGGACAGACGACCGTTCCGGTGTCGCGTCCGTCATAAACTGCACCTTCAGCGGGAGATCCGTCAGGGAATGTCGGATTTTTACAAAAATCCTGTTGCATTTTCAGTAAAAGTCTGCGCACCTCAGGATAAGCCGAGATAATTGAGGCATTTTGTCCGCCGCGCGGGCCGCGGAATTCGGGGTGGGTGGAAAGCTCCATCATCCTTTGAAAAGTCAGTTTGGTGGCGATTTCGGCCGCAGCGGCCTCATCTTCCACATTAAGCCCCCGGAGAAACATCTCCAGCCCAACGGCCCGGTAGACCATTCCCGTGTCAAAATATGCCAGACGGTAACAGGATGCCAGAAAAGAAGCCAGCGTCCCTTTGCCGGCAGAGGCCGGACCGTCAATGGTAATAATCATGACCGCATATCCTTTATGTCACAAAAGTTTAACAAAATTCTTGTTTCATATTTAGCATATTTATGTTAGAATACAATTATAAAAACAAAAAAGTTCAAAGCTTTTATTATCTTTACTTTATTAATTATTTGGTTTATAAGCGAGGGTGTCATGAGAAATATAATAAAAAATACGGCAGTTGTCCTGCTGATGTGCATCTCCTCCCTGATTGGTTCAGAGGCTCAGGCTCTGGTTGCGGAAAGTTCAAGCCAGGCGATGAGCCGCGGAATGTTTGAACCGGGTTTTGTTCCCGGTGCGCAGACGGCCAAACAAAATAAAGTAGAGAGAAAAACTTATAACTACGGTTATGATTACAGCAAAGATATTGCCAATAAGCTTTTGAACACCGGCAGCGAGGGAACCATGGTGCTGGTTGATTTGGTTGATGCCTATAAGACCTCGCTGGCTGTTTCCAAAGGACAGTTTGTTGCCGTCCGCCTGACGGAAGAAGATGACACCAAATGGAATTTTGAAAACCGGTCCGGCGGGTTGCAGTTTCTGAAGCGCGAAAAAAGAGGCGATGTGGTTATCATGCTTTACAAAGCGGTTGGCACCGGCGGCAGCCGAATCAACTTCGACCTGATGACAACCGGAAATCCTGTTGAGGCTCTTGAAGCAAAAGTTCTGGAAGTCAGAGTAATATAGAATCGTGAAAAAAGGCAAAATCAGAATATATACGGACATTGTTTTTGACGGGGGCTTTGCGCCAACTCTGGGAGAGGCGCAAAGCCATTATCTTTACAATGTCATGAAACTTTCCGCCGGTGATGATCTTTTGTGCTTTAACAACCGGGACGGGGAGTTTTTGTGCCGAATCGAGAAAATTTCAAAAAAAGAAACCCGGTTGCAGCTTCTGGAAAAAACCCGGAATTTTGAACGGCCGGCCGATATCTGGCTTTTGTTTGCCCCGTTGAAAAAAGACCAGACTGATTTTGTTATTCAGAAAGCGACGGAGCTGGGTGTGCTCAGAATTCTTCCGGTCATCACTAAATTTACAATAACGGATAAGGTCAAGACCGAGCGTTTCAGGGCGCAGGCCATTGAGGCTGCCGAGCAGTCCCGCCGGGTTGATCTGCCGGAGATTCAGGAAGCTCTTCCGCTGGAAAAACTGCTTGTCTCCTGGGATAAGGAGCGTAAACTATATTTCATGGACGAAACCGGCAACGGACGGGATGTTGTTTCGGCATTTGTCGAAAGCAAAGGGCAAAAAGCGGCCGTTCTGGTGGGGCCGGAGGGTGGTTTTGAGGCTGCGGAACTTTCGGCACTCAGGAAGCTTTCTTTTGCGGAGGGGGTTTCTTTGGGCCGGCGGATTCTGAGAGCCGAAACTGCCGTGGCTGCGGCTTTGTCCTGCTGGCAGGCTTTGGCCGGCGATTGGCGGTGAATTTCAGAAAGGTGCGGAAACATGAAAATTTTAATTGCTGATGATCATGAACTGTTTTTAAAAGGGCTGGAATTCATTTTGAGCGATTTTGCCGACAATATGTCTTTTGTTTCAGCCCGTAATTATGGCGACATCCGGGATATTTTGAGCCGGGAGCGGGATTTTGATCTGATTTTGACGGATTTGGCCATGCCCGGCGGAAACTGGCTGGAGGAAATCGGCCACATTCATCAGGCCGTTCCGGAAACGCCGATCATTATCTTATCTGCGGTTTTTGACAAGGGTATTGTGCAAAAAACAATTGAGTCCGGGGTATCGGGATATATTCCCAAAACGGCGTCCAATGCGGTTATGCTCAGCGCCATTCATCTGGTGTTGTCCGGCGGAATGTATATTCCGCCCGAGCTGTTGCAGGATGAAGACACGGACAAAATGCCGGCTTTGAAAGAAGCCGAGATTCATTTGCCTGAAGAAGCTGATGGAAAACCAACGCTGACCCCCAGGCAGATTGATGTGCTGAAGCTGATTGCCAAAGGCGAATCCAACAAACAGATTGCTTATGAGCTCGGGTTGACTGAGGGAACCGTCAAGCTGCATGTGACGGCGATTTTGAAGCTTTTAAATGTTTATAACCGCACGGGGGCTGTGATTGAAGCAACCAAAAGAGGGATTTTGGCCTCATGACAACAGAAATTTTTAATCCGGGGGCGTTGCAGACTTATGAAGAGATGCTCGGACGCGACAAACTGGTCATGCTGTGGAGCGAATATAAATCAGGCGCGGCGGAAAAGTCTGCCCGGCTGGAAGATTTGCTCAAACGGAGGGACTGGGCCGAATTACGGATTATTTTTCACAGTCTGCGTTCGTCTTCGCTTGTTTTCGGGCTTGATAAATTTGCCGAATTGTGTACAAAGATAGAGAGTCTTATCGTTCAGGGCGGGGATTCCGGTTGTTTGCCCGGGGATATCCGTGCCGGCAAGGCTTTGCTTGAGGAAAGCATCAGACAGGCAGATATTTATTTTCGGGATTTGGAAAAGCAATGACGGTCGAAAAAGATATTCATACCAGCAAAATAACCGCTTTTGTGCCGCCGGTTTATGACTGGCTTTATAATCATCGCGATCTTTACAGTTTTATTGATAATAATCAGTGGTTTATTAATCTGATAACCCTCGGGGCATATCGCAAACTGGTTAATGCGGTGTTGCGGGAAGTTCCTTACAAAGGGCGGGTGTTGCAGATGGGGGCAACTTTCGGTTCTCAGATTGAGGATACGGCCTATAAAGTCGGGCGATATGGCTATTATCTGGTGATTGACAATCATCCGCGGCAGATTAAGCGTTGTGAAAACAAATATCAATATTTGTTTACCAATCTGGATTTTGAACGGGCAGACGCGACAAAATATACCAGTGAAGAGAAATTTGACGCGGTTATTTGTTATAATCTGCTGCATGAGCTGCCTCCCGTTTCCAAAACAAAGGTGGTGGACAATGCGTTGTCGTTGGTTAAACCCAAAGGAAAAGTGATTTTTATTGATTATCACGACCCGGGGAAATGGAACCCGCTGCGTTATTTCATCAGAATGTTTAACCGCCTGTATCAGCCTTTTGCCGAAAAAATCTGGGAAAGGGATATTGCGACTTATGCCACACACAAAAACGGTTTTATCTGGCGGACAACGTTATACCATCGCGGAATGTATCAAAAAGTGGTTGCGACCAAAAAAAGCGGCACAATGTGAAAAGGAGGCTGTAAACGCCGGTGCTGTTTCATTCGGCCGGATGTTCTTTCAGCGCATATGACCGGATAAGATGTTGCAGGAGGTTGCGGCAGGCGGTTTCAAGCATTTGAAAAACATTGTCGAAGCTATTGTGGTAATACGGGTCGGGGACTTCCTGTCCATATTCCGGCGCATAATTTAAAATAAGTTCTATTTGTGCGTGGTTATAGCGGCTGTCGCCAATCGGACGACGATATTCCAGTTCGACAATGTTCATGCCGTCCATTGCCAGAATCAGGTCAAATTCAGCAAAATCATCTGCCCGCACCGGCCGGGAGCGCAAATCCCTGATATCAAGTCCGTGTTCCAGCGCGCAGGCTACGGCCCGGGGGTCGGGGGCGTCACCGTTATGGTAGGCGCTTGTTCCGGCAGAATCGACAATTATCTGTCTTTCCAGTCCCTGCTCTTTTATCAGGCGGCGCATTATGCCTTCGGCTGTCGGCGAGCGGCAAATATTTCCGGCGCAGACAAACAGGATTTTGCAGACTTTGTCCGCTTGCTTATCCGGCGATGCAGCCATGGGTTTCTTTGGCATATTTGGCATAAAGGCGATAATATTCTTCAAGTTTTTGTTTGACTTTATAATTAACCGTGCCGCGCGGATAATTGCCCTTGCGGTCTGGTTTTCCGGCAGGAATACCGGTCAGAATTTCTATGCCGTCGTCAACCGTATCAATGGCATAAATCGTAAACATTCCTTCTTCGACTGCCTTGATAATATCTTCCCTCAACATCAGATTACCGATGTTTGTCCGCGGGATGATGACTCCCTGGCTGCCGGTCAGACCGTTGTGGCGGCAGACATCAAAAAAGCCTTCAATTTTTTCATTAGCCCCGCCGATGGGCTGAATTTCACCAAACTGGTTGATCGAACCGGTAACGGCAATGCTTTGTTTTATCGGGATTTCGGCAATGGCCGAGAGCAGGCAATAATATTCCGTCGAGGAAGCGCTGTCGCCATCGACACCGCCGTAAGACTGCTCAAACACGATTGAAGCGCTGAGCGACAACGGGCTGTATTTGGCAAAGCGGTTGGACAGCAATGACTGCAAAATCAGAACACCTTTGGTATGAATGGGGCCCGACATTTCAACTTCACGTTCAATGTTTACAAATTCGCCCCGGCCGATACGCACCTGTGTGGTAATTCGTGCCGGTTTGCCGAAAGAGCTGCGGGAAAAGTTATAGACAACCAGCCCGTTAATCTGTCCTACCCGGGCGCCGGTTACATCCATTAAAATCGTACCTTTGTCTATTTGTTCCTGCATGGCCTGTTTTATCCGGTCACTGCGGTAAATTTGCGCTTCAATCGCCTGTTCAATGTGATTTTTACCGATCTGGTTGGCTTTGGATTTGCGCGCCCAGAAATCGGCCTCACGCAGGAGGTCTCCGATGGAGGCGATATGTGCGGTCAGTTTTTCCGTATCGTCAGCCAGACGTGACGAATACTCAATAATCCGGGCGACGGCCTGTTTATTGAGTGAGCGCAGATGTTTCTTTTTGGATAAAGAACCGATGAGTTTGGCGTATTCAATTTCGTTTTCATCAGTGCGATCCATTAAAATGCCAAAATCTGCTTCGACTTTGAAGTAATCGCGGAAATCCGGATCCCGTTCGCTCAGGAGTTCAAACAAATCAGCGTCACCGGTCAAAATAACTTTAACATCAAGCGGAATCGGTTCCGGATCAAGAGAAATCGTTGTGAAGCTGGTTTCATCGCTCGGCGCCTCAATTTTGATGGTTTTGGACGAGAGTGCCCGTTTCAGCGAATCCCAAGAGAAC
This sequence comes from uncultured Alphaproteobacteria bacterium, assembly GCA_944391365.1. Taxonomy (GTDB): domain Bacteria; phylum Pseudomonadota; class Alphaproteobacteria; order RF32; family CAG-239; genus HGM16780. The sequence continues at coordinate 10,421 of CALXTH010000128.1, forward strand.
GGCTGAAGCAACAGTTTGCGCGCATCCATCAGCAGGAATCCGCCGTTGGCATGATGGAGCGCACCGGCCTTAATCAGGGTAAAGTCTGTCAAAAGGGCACCGTATTGCTGGATGCGTTCTACTTTTCCGACCAGATTTCCCTGCGTCGGATGATCCAGCAGAATTATCGGTGCGCCGCTGTTTTCCTCATGTTTGACAATGACATTTACTTTGAATTTGGCAAACTTGTCTTCTTCGTTTTTATTCATTTTTGACAACAGGGCGCTGAGTGCGTCGTTGTTGTCCTCTCCGGAAGGATGTTCTGTTTCAGGCAAAAACTCATCAATATTGGAGATGATATGATTTTGAATATTTTTCAAAAACTCTATTGCGGCTTTTTGTCCTTTATATTTTTTACGGAGTTCGTCAATCGGATTTTTGACGGCAATTTTAACATAGCGTTCTTTCAGATTGCCGGTTTCCTGACGCTGTTTTTCTTCCCAATTCGGTAAATCCTGCGCCACGCTTTCTATTTCTTCCTGCATGGCATTCAAGTCTGCCATCAGTGTTTTTTTCTCGTCTTCAGGCAGTTGGTCAAAAACATCGGGGCTGATGACTTCGCCGTTTTTGGTCGGGGCGACGACGAGCCCTGCCTGCATGTGCAACAGCGAAACACTTTTCCCTTTGGCCTTCTTTTGCAAAATCCGGATGTATTCTTCTTTTTTCTGGCGGAATTTTTCTTTGATGATATCCAGCCCCGCTTTATATTCCTCACTTTCAAGAATCGAGGGAATACTTGCGGAAAAATCTTCAATCAGTTCATCAACATCTTTGGCAAATTCATTCGCTTTTCCGGCAGGAAAATTGATGGCTTTCGGTTTGTAGGGTTCCTCAAAATTATAGACATAAGCCCAATCATCCGGGGTTGGGCGCTCTTTGGCTTCTTTTTCAAGAATCCGTTTGACCAGACTGGTTTTTCCGGTTCCTTCGGGACCGAGACAAAACAAATTATATCCCTTTGACTTAATATTAATTCCGAGTTCAACCGCACTTATGGCGCGATCCTGTCCCAAAGCCGACAGGCGCTCTTCCAGTTCTGCCGTGGTTGAAAAATCAAACTTGCGGTAATCGCATTTTTTATAAAGTTCTTCCGGGGTTAATTTTGAGATAGCCATTTTTTGTTTTTTCCTGTATATTACGTGATGTTGTCACTATATTGCCGCAAAAATAAATTTAGAGTAAATTTTATGGAATATCTTGCGTTTTTTTTAATTTTGGCCGGGTGCAGCATTATTATCTTTCTTGCTTTCCGGCGGCTGCGTTTTTTGCATTTTTGCCGACTGCTGGAAATCCGCCTGATAGAAAAGCAACTCAGTTTTACCGATTTGCCTTTCATCAACACCCGTTTGCTCAGAAATATTGTCAGACGGCTGAATGGGCGCAAAAAAGCGTGTTTATATCTGGCCACGGGAGATATCCGTCGTCTGAAACGCCAACTGGAGGCATTGGACATGCCCAAAGAGGTAGCTTTTTTGGAAACTGTTGAAAACAGAGCACACGGTCGGGCTCTTTGGAACAAGATATATCAAAACCACCCTGAGGACAAAGATACTCGGATTATGCTGGCAATGTTTCTGCTGACAGAGGGGAAAACAGCGGAAGCCGCGGAAATGGTGCAGAATATTTCGGAAAAAAAGCGGGAATCCCTGTTGCGGGCGCAAAAACAATATCTGATGGCTCAGATTTACCTGCAACATGCGGATATGGCCAGCGCTTCGCAGGCAGCGGCTCTGGCTGCGGGACTATTCAGAAAAGAAAGGGCCTTTACCGAAGAGGCTTATGCCTATTTGCTGCTCGGAACAATATACCGGGTTTCGGCGGTGGATGATACGGCGTATTTTATGTTTGAACAAGCGCAGAAACTGTTTGACGTGATGCGTAATTTTTCCGGGAAAGCCGATGTTTTGGCCAATCTCGGCATGCTTTGGGTTATGAAAGAAAAATTTTCCGAGGCGGAGAAGTTTTTTGCAGAAAGTCTTTGGCTGAACAAGCGTATCAGAAGAAAGGCCGCCGCGGCTTATGTGCTGACCCAGGCGGCATTAGCGGCTCTGGCGCAAAAAAAATTTAAGCTTGTGGAAAGCCGGCTGGCTTTGGCCTTGAAGATACAAAAGAGAATCGGCAATGACAACGGGGTAGCTCTGGCCTGTGAAATGAGCGCATTTGCCGCTCATGAAACCGGTGCTTATTCAAAGGTCATCCGGTTTGCCTCCATTGCGGAAAAAATTTATGAACAAAACGGTAATTTTCCAGCTTATTTTGAATGTTTATATTTGCAGGCTCTGGCAGAAAGTGAAAGCGGGAATGACCAAAAGGCGGAAAAAAAGCTCCGACTGATTATTGAGCAGGCTCAACAACGGCCGTCCTGTTTTTATCTCGGCAATGCCTATAATCTGCTGGGATTGATTTTCCTTCGGCAAAATGATCTGGCGCGGGCCAAGGCTATTTTTATGCAGTCGGCCGCCAGAGAGCAAAAAGACGAGCGTTTCAGCGCCGCAGCAGCTGATTACAGCAATATCGGGCTGATTGAATATAAAAGCGGAAATAAAGAACAAGCTCTGAAAACATATCAGACTGCATGGGCATACGCTTCAGCTTTCGGCGACAACGAGCTTTCCCGTTTTTTGAAAGAGCGGATTGAGACTTTAGAGACTGAGCTTAAATAAAACGGGATACCAGCCGTTTTTCTGGCGTTCAAGAAACTCAATCCGGCGAACGCCCATGGCTTTATACCCAAGGACATTAAGCGCAGGAACGGCCAGCGGATCAAACAGGCGGCGGCCGTCACTCATAATAATGCGGTTTTTGACTTCAAGCCCCGTTTCATCAAGAAATTTACGAAACCGGTCTGACCAGCCGGGCATACCAAAATCTCCGATGATAATAACCGGAATGTTCTGTGCCAGAACAAATTCTGTCAGGTTGTTGTAAACAACTTCTTCTTCAGAGGGGCGAAGGCCGGCAAAATTGACATTGAGCAGCAGGACTTCTTTTCCGCCCTTGTTGATGGTCAGGTATGAGGCAACGCGGTTTGGCGTAAACCGGACACGGCCGCCCTTTTCCGAATCCAAAATAGAAAAGATAAAGCTTTTATCAACAGAATCTTCCGTTTGAAGCAATTTATAATTTTCATCATAAATATAAGGCTGCGATTTCGGAGCATTCAATGCCGCTATTTCGGCATTTTCACGGCGAGCCGCGTCTAATGACCGGGAAATATCCGCAACATTGTTCTGGTAAACGACTTTAAGCGTGTCCGATCCCCGTCCGTCAATCCCGAAAAAAAGATTAGCATAGGGACTGATCCAGAAGAAATCAAGAATTATTAACAGCAATAAGAGTGATGCATGCCAAAAACGGCGGGCAAACAAGGCATAAGCCAGAAGCAAAAGGAAAAGCACATAATACTGAAAAAAATACCGGACGACATGCCGATGAAGTTCTTCAAAAGAGCCGGAAAAAGCACTGCATACAAACAAAAAAGCGGCAAGAACCGCGGCATTAAGAAATAAAGTAATCCGTTTCTGTTGTTTTTTCTGGCTAAGATATCCCATGGTCTATAAAATTTCAACAAATTCACATTATTTGGCTGGTTATGTCTGACAATATCCTTTTTGCGCGAACTTTGCAATCATTAAAATGTTTTTCCCGAAAATCAGGGCATTATTTGAGGCAGACATCAGGCGCCCGCAGATAAAGCGGTTTGGGAAAATCAGGCCGGCCGGACAAAAATTTATTCAACCCACACCAAGCCAAGTGCTCAATGGAAAGCCCCGTATCCATCCGGATGGTGTGCAGGCTCAAACCGCTCGGTTTGGAAAGAAAACGCTCCACGCCATCACCAATCAGGGTTATTTTTTTGTCCCGGAGCAACGGAATGATGTTTTCACGAGAATCGGCCGACGGTTCGGTTATTTTATGAAAGGAGGCGTCATACAGCTGGAAATAAAAGTCTTCTCTTTTGGTTTCGATAATCACGGCATTGATATCGGCGATTTCATCGGCTTCAAGGCTATGGACATAAGCTTCAAAGGCCGAAACCCCGGTTACGGTCAGGTTTTCACGACTGAGGCTGAACGTCCGGGCGGCGGAAATGGATGAGCGGACACCGGTGAAAGAGCCGGGGCCGGTACAGACGACCACAAGGTTCAGATCATTGAAAGTTATGCGCTCCCTGTTCAGGATGTTGCTGATTTCGGGCAGCAGGACTTCAGCCTGACCGAAATCCATTTCCTGCTTAAAGGTGCGGGATATCTTATTGTCTTTCAGCAGTGCGATTGAGCAGCAAGCTGCCGTGGTATCAAAAGCTAATGTATACATTTTTTATTCACTATCCGGTTTTTTTAAGTTTTATTCTTTGCGTTTATATTATAGAATCTGAAAATAAACAATGAATTTTAAACACTGGCAGAAAATAAATGTCTCAAAACCTTTTAATCAACATGTTTTATGCCGCACCGGAACTGTGGTATTTTATCTGGTTTTTGTTTTGCGTTTTGTTATTTGCTTTGTTTTATGCCGTTATCTGTATTTTGAAACTCCGGCAGAAAAATTATTTTTTTTTTCTCTTCAGGGAACGTTTTGCCGAGACATTATACGCTTCAAAAGACGGTTATTTTTCTTTTATTTATCCCGATACAAAAATCAATGATCCCCGGAAAGGCATTAAAGAATCGTGTTCGCGGCGGCTGGCGGTATTGCTTAATCTTCCGAACGGGATAAAAAGCAGTTTTGAAGAAGTACTGAAATGTTTTTATAAAGATGATGCCCGACGGTTGCAGAAATATGTTGATTTGCTGTGCGGCGACGGGGTTTCTTTTGAAGAGATGTTTAACATCAAAAACGGCGGAAAGGTTTTAAAACTGTCCGGAGCGCGGATTTCAGACGCGGATGGGAATGTTTATTGCGATATGGTCTGGTTCAGGGATGTGAGCGTCGAATCCACGCAGATTGATGAGTTGGAAGCCGAACAGGGAAAAATATCCGACTCCAACCGGCAGCTGACCGACCTGATTGATAATCTGGCTTATCCGGTATGGCTGCGCGACGATCAGCTGCATTTGCGCCTGGTAAACAAAAAATATCTGGAATTTATCAGCGGCGCCGCAACCAAAGATGAGGCGGTCAGCAAAGGAATCGAAATTACCAATTCAAACAATG
>CALXTH010000129.1 GCA_944391365.1 uncultured Alphaproteobacteria bacterium
AATCCGGATAAAATGGTTGAATATAATTTTTTTTTTTTTTTTTATATCTTAGCTTGAAGGGTTTTTTGCTTGGTTATTATATTTTAAATGATTTGAGATAAGGATATAAAAATGGTATCGTTGGCCGAAAAAATGGCGTCGAATATGGATTTCGGGGCGTTTAGCAAAGCTGAAGAACTTAAGAAAAGATTATGGTTTACGGTTTTTGCCCTGATTGTGTTTTGTTTGGGGTTGTTTATTCCGCTGCCGGGAATTGACCCGCATGTGTTGTCTGATATTTTTGCCCGGAATTCCGGCGGCATTCTCGGAATGTTCAACATGTTTGCCGGTGGTGCGCTGGAGCGTATGACAATCTTTGCCCTGAATATTATGCCTTATATTTCGGCTTCGATTATTATTCAGCTCGGTCAGTCGGTTATTCCGTCACTGGCAGCGCTGAAGAAGGAAGGCGAGGCCGGACATCGCAAGGTGACTCAGATGACACGTTATCTGACGGTTTTGATTACGATTGTCCAGGGATACGGCATTGCCGTCGGCTTGGAGAGTATGACCGGAAGTGCCGGGGTTTCTGCGGTGATTAATCCGGGGTTTGTTTTTAAGTTTACCACGATCGTTTCTCTGGTCGGCGGGACAATGTTTATTGTCTGGCTGGGCGAGCAGATTACGTCCCGCGGGGTGGGTAATGGTTCTTCTTTGATTATTACGGTTGGTATTATTGCCAATATTCCGACGGCTTTGGCGCAGACTTTTGAACTTGGCCGGGTCGGGTCTATGTCGCTTGGTGTGATTGCGATGCTGATGGTTATGGTGCTGGTTCTGATTTATGTGATTGTTTTGGTTGAGAGAGCTCAGCGCAAGATTGTTATTCAATATCCGAAGCGTCAGATGGGGATGCGGATGACTGCGGCGGAGAGTTCTCATCTGCCTTTGAAAATTAATCCGACCGGTGTTATTCCGCCGATTTTTGCCAGCTCTTTGCTGTTGCTGCCGATTACAATTGCCAATTTTTCGGCTGAAAACGGGCCTTCCTGGGTACAGAGTGTCAGCCAGTGGCTGGGGCACGGGCAGCCGTTGTATTTGGCCTTATATGCTTTTCTGATAGCTTTCTTTGCATTCTTCTATACAGCGGTGGTGTTTAATCCGGAAGAGACGGCGGATAATCTGAAAAAACACGGCGGGTTTATTGCCGGTATCCGTCCGGGAAAAAATACGGCCGAATATCTGGACTATGTTATTACCCGGTTGACAGTGCTCGGTGCTTTTTATCTGGTTGCTTTGTGTATTTTGCCGGAAATTCTGATTTCAAAGTTGTCGGTGCCGTTTGTTCTGGGCGGAACAACGTTGTTGATTGTGGTTCAGGTCACGATGGATTTTGTCGGACAGCTGCAGTCTCATCTGATTGCCTATCAGTATGAGGGACTGATTAAAAAAGCTGCTTTGGCCAACAGAGGAAAGAGACGCTGATGAATAAGAACGGATTGGGACGGCACATCATCTTTACGGGAGTGCCCGGCTGTGGTAAGGGAACACAGGCGCGAATCCTTAAAGACAAGTTGTCTATTCCGCATTTGTCGACCGGGGAAATGCTGCGGGCAGAGGCGGCAAAGGCAACACCGCTCGGTTTAGAGATTAAAGCTTTGCTTGACCGGGGGGAGTTTGCGACCGATGAGATGATTATCAAAATGGTGTCAGAGCGAATCGATAAGGAAGATTGCCAGCATGGTTTTATTTTGGATGGTTTTCCCCGGACGCTGCCACAGGCCGAAACTTTGGACAAGATGCTGGACGAGCGCGGGATTTCGCTGGATGCGGTGATTGAGATACAGGTTCCCGACGAGATTATTATGGAACGTATTTTGGGTCGTTATGCCTGTATGAATTGTGGGGCCGGGTATCATGATAAATTTCAGAAACCGAAAATCTATGGGGTTTGTGATGTTTGCGGTGGGACAAATTTTTTCCGCCGGGTGGATGATAACCGGACGACGGTTCAGAATCGTCTGGTTAATTACCGAGCTTTGACTTATCCGACAATCCCGTTTTTTGAGAAAAAAGGGTTGCTCAGATGTGTGGATGGGACCGGGACGATTGAAGCCGTCAGTAAAAAAATTGACAGTGTTTTGGGAATCGGGTGATTTTTGAGGCGGAAGAATCGTTTCTGGCAGAATCGGGGTGATTTTCCGGAGACGGTTTATTCGGCAGAGAAGTTTGTCAATGAACGGGATTCTGTCGGTCGAATTTTGATTTTCTTGAAAAAAATGACATTTTTTTGAGAAAATTTGGTGAATTGAGGTTGACACTTTTAAATTATAGCATATAATCCGGCTTAATTTTGAAAAGTGGTGATCAACTTTTTAAATATTGTCGTTTAATTTTGAATGGAGAGTTAATTTGGCTCGTATAGCTGGTGTAAATATTCCTACCGCCAAAAAAATTGAAGTCGCGCTGACTTATATTTATGGTATCGGAAGAAAAACTGCTCAAGATATTTGCGCAAAATCTGGAGTCTCCCCTGAACTTCGTGTTCATCAGTTGTCTGAAGAACAGGTTGCCAAAATTCGTGAGGTTATTGATCACGATCATTTAGTTGAAGGTGAGTTGCGCCGCGAAATCGGTGTTAACATTAAAAGATTAATGGATCTCGGTTGTTACAGAGGTCTGAGACACCGTAAAGGTCTGCCGGTCAGAGGTCAGAGCACGAAACAGAATGCCCGGACCCGCAAAGGTAAACGCAAGACCGTGGCTAACAAGAAGAAGTAAGAGGTAATCCCAAATGGCAAAAGCAGTACAACGTGTTAAGAAAAAAGAAAAGAAGAATATTACAGCGGGTGTGGCCCATGTGAATTCGACTTTTAACAATACCCGGGTAACTATTACTGATGCACAGGGGAATACTGTTTCCTGGTCAACAGCCGGTGCCAACGGCTTTAAAGGGTCCAGAAAATCTACCCCTTATGCAGCTCAGGTTGCGGCCGAAGAGGCCGGTAAAAAGGCTCAGGAGAATGGTATGAAGACTCTTGAAGTTGAAGTTAAAGGTCCCGGTTCCGGCAGAGAATCCGCAATCAGAGCTTTGCAGGTTATAGGTTTTACGATTACGACTATTCGTGATGTTACGCCTATTCCTCATAACGGTTGTCGTTTAAGAAAAAGACGCCGTGTTTAATTTGTGTTTTTGAAGAAGATGAGCCCGTCGGCGGCTCGTCCTCTTCTCTTTTCAATAATTTATATGCATATGCACTAAAAAGAGGGCAAACCTGTGATTCAAAAGAATTGGCAAGAACTTATTAAACCAACAAATTTAGATGTTGTTTCCGAAGGCGGAAAAAAGGCTAAAATCGTGGTTGAACCCTTGGAGAGGGGCTTTGGTCTGACTCTGGGTAATGCTTTGAGAAGAGTGTTGTTATCTTCTTTGCAGGGCGGCGCTGTAACAGCTATCAAAATTAATGGCGTGTTGCATGAATTTTCGGTTATTCCGGGGGTTCGTGAGGATGTGACCGATATTGTGTTGAACATCAAATGTCTGGCTGTTGCCGTGAACGGCGAGGGGCCGAAGACCATGATGCTGAAGGCGGAAGGTCCTTGTGAAGTGACCGCAGCGATGATTGAGACCGGTCATGATGTCGAGATTAAGAATCCGGAATTGGTTATTTGTAATCTGGATGCCGGTGCAAAAATTAATATGGAACTGACGGTAAATACCGGAAAGGGATATGTTCCGGCGGCTATGAACAAGTCTCCGGATGCGCCGATCGGGGTTATTCCGGTCGATGCAATTTATTCTCCGGTCAGAAAGGTTTCTTATAAAGTTGAAAATACCCGTGTCGGTCAGGTTACCGATTATGACAAGCTGACGATGGTTGTTGAGACCAATGCAGTTGTTTCTCCGGAAGATGCGGTTGCTTATGCCGCGAGAATTCTACAAGATCAGTTGAAGCCGTTTATTAATTTTGATGAGCCTGAAGCTGAAACTGAGGTCGAGAAAGAGGAGCTGCCGTTTAACAAGAATCTTCTTAAGAAAGTTGATGAGCTTGAGCTTTCTGTTCGTTCAGCTAATTGTCTTAAGAATGATAATATTGTTTATATCGGTGATTTGGTTCAGAAAACGGAAGCCGAAATGCTTCGGACACCGAATTTTGGCCGCAAGTCTTTGAATGAAATCAAAGAGGTTTTGGCAAAAATGGGGATTCATCTGGGTATGGATACACCGGGATGGCCGCCTGAGAATATTGAGGAATTGATTAAACGTGTTGATGAACATTTTTAATTGGTTGTCAAGTTTGAAAACCCTCTGAATGAAAGTTCAGAGGGTTTTTTTGTTTATGATAGGATGTAGCTTTTTAATTTTAGAGGTCAGGTTTTTATTTATAAAAAAGGCTCAGGTTTTTTCTGAGCCTTTAAGTGGTGTGTTTGGTTGATATTTCAGAAATCAGAAACACAGGCGCAGTAGTTTTGAGTATCTTTATACATCCATTCGGGGCCGCTTCTGTCGTCTTCGAATAGCCAGCCTCCAGTGGTGCCACCTCCATGTGAAGAACCGGTCGCCCAATAGACATCGTAGGTTTTTCCGCCCATGGCGACAATGGCACAGCGTAAAACCGGAAATTCGTTTACGTGAGGAAAACGCCATTTGAGCCCGCCTCGTGTGCTTTGGGCACATTCTTTCATGCAAACACTTTCGTCATTATATAAGATGTTATTACTAACCAAAGTGTTTCCGACTAAGACACCCAGATATTGCCCGTTTCTGTAATATTCTTCATAAGCCAGTTGAGAGGTCGAGCAATATTTTTTCGCCACCGGGGGAATGTTGTTTGTTCGGCAGGAGGTGTAGCATGTTTTGCCGGCATAGCTGATTTTGTTGCATATTTGTCCGCTGGGGATGGAGTCCCGATATCCCGCGTCGGCGCAGTTTCCCTGGCACAGGGTATATTTGCCGCCGCATTCTGTCCCGGAAGGTTTCTTGGGGTAGGCACAGTTGGAACTGTCATAAACATATTCTGAGCCGCAGCAGGCTTTGCAGTTTGAATAGCGGGTAATCCCGCCCCACGAGCAGGAAGTTGCTCCGGCCGCGCCGCCGCAGTCGCAGCTTTTATAGCTACTTGGACACTGGCAGGAGGCATATTTACCGCCGCAGGCGGTGCCGACACCCTGTAACGGCGATGAACAGGTATAAAGGTCAGAGCGGCAGACACATTTATCGAAATAATTGGCGTCATACGGGCAGCGTTTGTTGATGTTCTGAATCGAGTTGCAGCTTCCTGTTTGCGTATAGCCGTCCTCGCGGCAGGCTCTGGCGTTATCCAGCTGGCAGGAAGCATATTTTCCACCGCAACTTTCTCCGACGCCATAATAAGGTTTGGTACAGGTGACCAAGTTTGGTTTACATGCACATCTTTCAAAATAGGTGTTGTCGTATGGGCAATAGTTGACCGGTTCTTGGACGGAGCTGCATGAGGTTTGGGTGTATCCTTCTTTATTGCAGCGTTCTTTGTTATCCAGGTTCCATTCCGGCTCGTCGCCGCCTGGAGTACCGCCGGAACTCCCATCCGGGGTATTCGCCCCGCCATATTCCCCACCGGCACATTTCCCCGCGTCGGTAATGAAACAGACCGACGCCAAACGGGCGCCGTTTGATCCGATCTTTTGCTGTGGGTTGATTGGGGATAAGATAGCACTGCGTGCGCCTTGTGCCGCTGTTAGGTCAAGTAAATCAGCAACTTGTTTGTCTGAGGATGACATAGCTAATTTATTTTTATTATGGATTGCTTCGTCGGACGAAGTCCTCCTCGCAATGACAAAGGTCGGTGCGGCGTCGGAAAGAAGTTTGGATTGGGAAGCAAGGTGTGTGTATGAAGTGCGGGAAAAATCTTGTTCGTCGATGGGAGGATGAGAAAGCCCCAAAGCTTTTTCAATTCCCGGGACAACCAACAGCGGACTTTC
>CALXTH010000130.1 GCA_944391365.1 uncultured Alphaproteobacteria bacterium
GTCATTTTTTTTTTTTTTTTTTGGTACCGAGAAAAAAGAAGCTAAAAAGCCCAAAGAAAGCAAAAAAACTCTCAAAAAAACAGCCGAAGAATCCGCCGCCGCTGTTGCGGAAAACACTTCGGCTGAAGACAAAACCCTTGATAATGACGGAAAAGTCGGAACCATGCTGCGGGAAACCCGCCTGAAAAAAGGCGAAGATCTGGCTGATATTGCCCGCAAACTGTGCATCCGCAAAGTTCATCTGGAAGCGATTGAAGACAGCAATTATGACGGGATTCCCGAAGCCCCTTATGGTCAGGGTTTTGTCCGGAGTTATGCTGACTATCTGGGGTTGAATCCGGTACGCATAGCCCAGTTGTTTAAGGAAGAAACTGACGCCAACAGCCGTCAGGGCGAGCTTTATATGCTTGAACCGCAGGCCGAGGCAACCGTTCCCAACCGCAAATATATCCTGATCAGCCTGCTGGCGGTTGCTGCCGTGTATTTCAGCTGGGTTTATTACAATGCTCCGGCGGAAGAGGAAACAATGCTTCTTGAAGAAAATGTCGCAGCCGAGACGGCGATGCCCGCCCAGGAATATCCTCTGCAGGTTGAAGAATATGGTCAGGGTTCCGCAACAGATGAGGCTCAAACAGATGAGGTTCAGCCCGGCACCGAAGAAAAAGAACAGCTCCCACTGGTCAATGTCAATGACTCTGTTTTGGAAAACACACCACAGGTCACGGTTACCGAAGAAAATTTTGTTGAAACGCCGTCGGCCGATGACAAAACAAGTCCTGTTGCCGCTCAGCCCGAAACCGTAGAATCAGAAGCGCCGGCTCCGGCTGTTCCTGAAGCACGGCCGGAAGAAAATAGTGCCCCTGTTGCAGAAACGGACGGATTGAAGGCCAATCTGGAAAGAACGGATTCTAAAGTCGTGATGAAAGTCAATAAAGAAGCGTGGATTGAGGCCAAAAGTCCGGACAAGCTTTATATCAGCAAAGTTGTCGAACCCGGATTCGTCTATAATGTCCCGGATGAAAAAGGAATGATTATTTCCGCCGGCCGAGTCGATGCCGTAGATGTTTTTGTTAACGGAAAGCTGATGAAAAACGTTTTTACCGTAAACAAAAAAACCGGCATAAGTGTTGACAATTTGCTTCAAAGCGCTGATAATTAACCAAACTGTTGAAAATAGAAAATAGCAGGTGCCGCTTGCTATTTTCTTTTTCTTGTCTGTAAAGGGAAAAATATGGAAAAAATAAAAAGACGCCAAAGCCGGAAAATTATGGTTGGAAAAGTCGCGGTTGGAGGCGATGCGCCGATCACCGTTCAGTCCATGACCAATACGCTGACGGAGGATGTCCGGGCAACGGTAGAACAAATCCGCCGACAGGAGGCTGTTGGTTGTGATATAACCCGTTGTTCCTGTCCTGATGAGGCTTCGGCCAGAGCGCTAAAAGAAATCACTCGGCAGGTCAATATTCCGGTCGTCGCGGATATTCATTTTGATTACCGCTTGGGAATCTTGGCGGCGGAAAACGGAGCGGCCTGCCTGCGGATTAATCCCGGCAATATTGGCGGTGCTGACCGGGTCCGGGAAGTTGTCAAAGCGGCTAAAGCCAACGGCTGCTCGATTCGCATTGGCGTCAACGGAGGCTCCCTGAATAAAAAATTGCTTGAAAAATACGGCGAACCCTGTGCCGATGCAATGGTCGAGAGCGCTCTGGAACAAGCCAAAATGCTTGAAGACAATGACTTCCGGGAATTTAAAATCAGCGTTAAATCTTCAGATACGTTAATGATGATTGAAGCTTACCGCAAACTTGCCGCAGCCTGTGATTATCCGCTGCACCTCGGTGTAACGGAAGCCGGTGGTCTGCGCACCGGAACCGTCAAGTCGGCAATGGGGATCGGAGCCTTGCTGATGCAGGGAATAGGCGATACTTTGCGGGTTTCGCTGACCGCCGATGTTGAAGAAGAGATCAAAACCGGCTACGAAATTCTTAAAGCGCTTGATTTGCGTCATCGTGGTGTCAAAATAATTTCTTGCCCGACATGTGCACGCCGTGGTTACGATGTCCAAAAAACCGTTGAGGAGCTTGAACGCCGCCTGTCTCATGTCTGCCAAAATTTGACTTTGGCGGTGATGGGCTGTGTTGTCAACGGTCCTGGTGAGGCGGCTCATGCTGATTTTGGGGTTTGCGGCGGCCATGACGGAAATATGCTTTACATTAACGGCCATCCGGCTTATAAAGTGCAAAATGAAAATATCGTGTCTGAACTGGTCAGACTGGTTGAGGAAAAAATAAGTTAAAAATTTGGGATGATGAAAAAATATGAATAAAGTCCAATGCGTCAGAGGAACTTATGATTTATACGGCGAGGCCAAACGCAAGACCAAAAAGGTAATCTCTGTCGGCGGCAGCATCGTTGAAAAATATGGTTTTGAAGAAATTGAAACCCCGGTTTTTGAATTTACGGAGGTCTTTTCCCGCAATCTTGGCGATACCTCGGATATTGTCACCAAAGAGATGTATTGCTTTGAGGACCGCGGAGGTGAAAGTCTGACCCTGCGTCCGGAAGGGACGGCGGGTGTTGTCCGTGCCTTTATCTCAGAGGGAATGCAACAGAATCTGCCGGTCAAATTATATTATGCCGGGCCGATGTTTCGGTACGAACGCCCCCAAAAAGGCCGCCAACGCCAGTTTACCCAGTTCGGGGTTGAGCTTTTGGGCGTAGAAACACCGCAGGCTGATATAGAGATAATCGCCATGGCTTATGAGTTCATCGAAAATCTGGGGCTCGGCGGGACAATAACGGTTGAAATCAATTCTCTCGGCGATAAAGAAAGCCGTGATGCTTATCGGGAAAAGCTGGTAGCCTATCTTCGTGCCAATTATGACCGTCTGTCGGAAGATTCTAAAAACCGGCTGGAGAAAAACCCGCTTCGCGTACTGGATTCCAAAGAAGAATGTGATAAAGAGGTTGTTGCCGGCGCCCCCCTGTATCAGGACAGCTTAAACGAAGCGTCAAAATCCTTTTTTGAAGCTGTGTTGAGGGGGCTGGACAACCTTGGCATCAAATATCATGTCAACAACCGCCTGGTTCGGGGATTAGACTATTATTCTCACACGGTTTTTGAGCTGACAACAGACAAACTCGGTGCTCAGGGAACCGTTTTGGCCGGCGGCCGTTATGATGGACTGGTTGAACAAATGGGCGGCGGAAAAGTACCGGGTATCGGCTGGGCCTGTGGGGTCGAACGGCTGGCCATGCTCTTGGATGAAGACGTTTCCCTTCCCCGTCCGATAGCGGTTATTCCGGTCGGTGGAGAAGCTGACGCCAAAGCGCTGGAGATCGCATATCAACTCCGCAAAGCCGGCTTCCGGGTTGATCAGGCTTATGGCGGAAACCTGAAAAAGCGGATGATGAAAGCCAATAAAGCCAATGCGGCCAAAGCTGTAATCATCGGAACCGATGAATTAGCGGAAGGTAATGTAACCCTCAGGGATTTGGACTGCGGAGAACAACAGATTATACCGCTTGACCGGCTGATAGAAAGGTTAAAATAATGGATTTGGCAGAAAAACTCTCAAGCGTTGTCAACCACTATGATGAGCTCAACGCCCTGATCTCCTCCCCGGACTGCACGGCGGAAAATATGGTGAAAATGAATAAAGAGCTTGCCGAACTGGCTCCTGTTGTTGAGGCAATCAAAAATTATAACCATATTGAACAGAATTTCAAAGACGCCAAAGCGATGATGGAAGATGCCTCGCTTGACAAAGAAATGCGCGAAATGGCCGAGGCCGAATACTATGAGCTGAAAGAAAAGCTGCCGCAGCTGGAACACGAGATAAAAATTCTTCTTCTGCCCAAAAATGAAGAAGATGAGAAAAACGCCATTCTTGAAGTCCGTGCCGGCACCGGCGGCGACGAAGCTGCTTTATTCGCCGCTGTTTTGTTTGAAATGTACCAGCGTTATGCGCAAAAACAGGGCTGGAAGTTTGAAGTTTTGGACGCTGATGAAAACGGGCTTGGCGGATATAAAGAAGCTTCGGCCAAAATCACCGGCAAAGATGTCTTTTCAAAACTCAAATTTGAATCCGGGGCCCATCGTGTTCAGCGAGTCCCTGTTACGGAATCACAGGGCAGGGTACACACCTCGGCGGCAACAGTCGCTGTTTTGCCGGAGATTGAAGAAGTTGACATGTACATTAATCCGGCTGATTTGAAAATTGACGTCTACCGCGCGTCGGGAGCCGGCGGCCAGCATGTCAACCGGACGGAATCCGCCGTACGCATTACCCATATTCCGACCGGAATTGTTGTTGAATCCC
>CALXTH010000131.1 GCA_944391365.1 uncultured Alphaproteobacteria bacterium
ATTTTGACAAATAAAAAATCCCGTATTACAAAATACGGGACAACCAGACCTGGCAGCAAATGAATTTTCAGACAGAGCGTACCTGTGCAAGACGGGTCAGAATTTCATAACCGATGGTTCCGCTGTCCCGCCCCATATCATCCAGTGTATAAAAATCATCCAGCAAAGAAGCCGTTTCACCGACGGCAACATCCGGAACCTCCGTAATGTCACAAATGATATTATCCATTGAAATCCGCCCGATAATCCGCGCCTCAAACAACTCATCTCTCCAGGGAAAAAACACCTTGCCCACATTAGATAGTGCCCGTGGAATGCCGTCACCGTAACCGATGGAAACAATTGCAATTCGGCGCGACGATGTTGCCCGATAGGTTGCCGAATAACCGACAAAATCTCCCGCCGGCAAATCAGCCGTCTGCAAAACCGGCGCCTTAAGCCGGACAACATTTTTCATCTGATTTTCACGATAGGGCGCGGTATTAATACCATATAACGCCGCTCCCAGCCGCACCATATCAAACTGAAAATCAGCCCCGAGAAAAGTCCCGTCCGAGGCCGACAACGAAGCCGGCAGCCCGGGAAAATACAAATTTCGGAGACGAATAAAATTATTAAGCTGGTGCTCATTCATAAAATGCCCCTTTTCGTCGCCGCAAGCCAGATGAGACATCATCATCCCGAATTCGGCCTTGTCCTCCGCGGACAAACGGGCCAAATCACTTTCTCTGAACCCGAGACGGTTCAACCCTGTTTCAATATTAATAACCGGCCGAATACCGGGCAGGCGGTGCGCTTTCCAAAATTCGAGCATCAGCGGTGAACTTATAACCGGAATCAAACGGGCATTTTGAAAACTTTTCAGGCTGTCATCACCGATTCCCTGCAAAACAAAAATATTAGCCTCCGGTGCCGCCGAGCGGATATGTTCTCCCTCAATCCCGTGCGCGACAAAAAAATTCCGACAGCCGCCCTCATTATAGAGCTTCCGAACCACGGCATCGGCGCCGAGCCCGTAGGCATTGTCTTTAACCACGGCTGCCGCCTGCGCCTTGGGAGCAATTTTTTTCAGCGTCTGGTAATTTTCCAGAATATTTTCAAAATTAATTTCTAAAATAGGTCTTGTCAAAATCATTATAGCCGCCTAAAATTCAAACAACATCCAACTTCGGGAAATCTTAAAGTGAAGTTTATCGACACCCATATCCATTTGCAAGACTATAAGACGAGATATACCACGGATATTCTGGCCGCGGCCGCCGCTGCCGGTGTTGAAAAATTTGTCTGCTGCGGAACCTCTCCCGCAGATTGGGACAACGTCGCCGAACTTTACCGCCGCTTTCCCGAAAAAATAATTCCGGCTTTCGGACTGCATCCCTGGCACATAAACCGGGCTGAAGATGATTGGCCGGAAAAGCTTGAAAATCTGTTGCAGGCTTATCCGCAGGCATTGGTCGGTGAATGCGGACTTGACCGGCACAAAAATCCGGACGAAGAACCCCAGACCGAAATCTTCCGCAGACAAACGGCGCTGGCCGTAAAATATAATCGTCCGCTGATTATCCATGCCGTCAAAAGCCAGATGTTTTTTGAGCATTTATGGCCGGAGCTGCCGCCCCGCTTTGTTTTCCACTCTTTCGCCGGCAGCGTGGACTTTCTCCGTCAGATTATCCGAAAAGGCGGCTATGTGTCTTTTTCTTTTTCAATCCGGCGCCAAAAAACGGCGGATGAACTCATTAAAGAAGTACCGCTTCCCCGTCTTCTGCTTGAAAGCGACGGCCCGTATCAGTCACCGGAGCCGGAAAGCGAAACCCGGCCGGAAGACCTGCCCGGACTGGCTGCTTTTATTGCTGCCCGCCGCCCGGAGACTGAAACGGAGCTGTTGAAAAAACTATATCAAAATTCAGAGGAGTTTATTCATGTCGGAAAGTAATGACCGGTTTATGCGTACCCGCGCCCTCTTGGGAAATGACAAAATGGCGCGCCTCCAGTCGGCAACGGTTATGATTGTCGGGCTCGGCGCTGTCGGCGGTTATGCGTTGGAGGGCTTGGCCCGAGCCGGGGTTGGCAATCTGATTTTGGTTGATTTTGACACGATAGAACCGACAAACATCAACCGGCAGATTCTGGCACTGACCTCCACATTAGGACAGTCCAAAACAGATGCCGCCCGGGCGCGTGTGGCTGACATCAATCCGGCTTGCCGTATCATAACCCGCAATGTCTTTGTCAATCAGGAATCAATCGGCGAGCTGCTGGCCACAAAACCGGACTTTGTGATTGACGCCATAGACGCGCTGAACCCCAAATGCAACCTGATGGAAGAACTCTGGCGGCGGAAAATTCCCTTTATCAGCTCAATGGGCGCCGCGCTCAAACAGGACAGCTCCAAAATTATTTACGGCCGCCTGAACCAGACCAGAAATTGCGCGCTGGCCAGGTTTGTCCGCAAAAGGCTCAAACACCGCGGGGTAGACCTGAAACAAATTTGGTGCGTTTCGTCAACCGAACAGGCGGATATCCCGGAAACAGCCCTGTTTATGGAAGATAATGAGGCACAGACCGAAGGCCGCCGGCGCCATACAATGGGCTCTCTGCCAACCATTACCGCCATTTTTGGCCTGACTGCCGCCAACGAGGCAATCAGGCGTTTAACCGGGGAGGGGGAAGAATGATTTCCGTACAAAAATCCTTGCGGCTGCATATTGCCCTTTTGGGGCGGGTCAATGCCGGAAAATCAAGCTTTTTAAACCTGGTCGCCGGGCAGGATGTTTCTATTGCCTCTGCTGTGGCCGGCACCACAACCGATGTTGTCGAAAAAGCGCAGGAACTCATCCCCTTAGGCCCGGTCGTCTGGCTGGATACGGCCGGTTTCGGAGATCAAACCGAACTCGGAAAACAGCGCCTTTCCCGCACACTTAAAGCACTGGATAAGGCGGATATTGCCGTTTTGGTCTGCGAGGGCGCTCGGATTGAAACCGAAGAAAAACAGATTATGGCGGAAGCTGCCCGGCGAAACCTTCCGTTAATCAAAATTTTTAACAAAGCAGATATTTTTCCGGTGCCGGAAGAAGCTGACGGCATTTCTGTCAATTCAACGGATTTGTCCTCACGCGACCGGGTACTGAACCGTTTTAAAGCGGAGCTGATAAAAAAAGCCCCGGAAGACATCATGAATCCCCCGACCCTGATTGGCGATATTGTCAAAGACGGCGGCTCGGTTGTTCTGGTTATTCCTCTGGATGACCAGGCGCCCAAAGGCCGGCTGCTGCCGCTGCAGGTGCAGGTGATACGCGACGGCCTGGATCATGGCTGCAGCGTCACGGCCGTGCGCGACAGTGAATACGCCGGCCTTTTATCCCGCCTTGCCACACCACCGGATCTGGTGATTATCGATTCCAGCGTGGTCGGGACAATTATACCACAAACGCCGGCAGAAATTCCGCTGACAACCTTTTCCATTCTTTTTGCCCGGTTGAAAGGTGATTTGTCAAAATTGGTTGAAGGCGCCCGGGCATTGACCGAACTTCAGGATGGTGATAAAGTCTTGATTGCGGAATCCTGTACCCACCACGCCGCCAAAAATGACATCGGAAGAGTCAAAATCCCCGAGCTTATCCGTCGCAAAACCGGAAAACAGCTGGAGTTCATACACTTGGCCGGCTGCGATTTCCCGGATAATCTGGCAGATTTCCGTCTGGTCATCCAGTGCGGGGGCTGCATGAGCAACCGCCGGACGATTTTGAGCCGCATCAACCGGTGCGAAAGTTTCGGCGTGCCGATAACCAATTACGGGGTTTGCCTGTCGGCGTTGCAAGGTTTCCTCCCCCGTGTCATCGCCCCGTTCCATCACCTGAGGGAAGCTAAGGCCGCTTCACCCCACCGCTAACCGACCGGATCAAACGGCGCCCGTTTGCTAACCGATGGGATCGACCTGCCTCAGGTCGCCGACCGGATCAAGCTGCGCCAGCTTGCCTTAATTCCGTTAAGGGGAGGACAGGAAGGGTTTATAAAAATAAATCTAAAACCAAATTCACCTCTCTTAGTAGAGAGGTCGCCCATAAGGGCGGGTGAGTATGATTCAAAAAAAACAGCTTTATTTTCATCACAACCATCCGCATGACACGCCACCTTGAAAATCTGAAGTTCATGATTATTTCCCAAATGTATATTGATTTTTAAGAAACTAACATAGCTTTCCCCGGCCGGTTTACTGCTGGATGTCCTGTGCTTTAAGAACACAGGATTTTTTATTTGTCAAAATTTTAGTTTGAAATTAAAATTTGTGATTTACAATAATTTTGAAATATGATATACTATCCTAGTGTGATACTATAAAGGATGTGTGTGATGAAGAATATCAAATTTTTACTTTTAGGGACATCTCTGTCCTGCTTTCCCCAATTAGCTTATACTCAATGTGTGGTGACTGAAGATTGTGCAGCGCTTGGATATACTGAAACCAGTTGTCCCGGTAACGGGGTAAAATGCCCTTTTGGCAACGGATGGTTTTGCGGCGGGGATGAAGCTTCAATTTGTGCGGAGAACGGTTTTAAATATGCTTGTACCGGGACGGGATATTCCGGTGGTTCGGGGCAGCCTT
>CALXTH010000132.1 GCA_944391365.1 uncultured Alphaproteobacteria bacterium
AGACGCGCAAAACACCGCTCAGGCTTTCGGCATAGACTTGCGCTGCCTGCGTCAAAAAGCCGAACACCATCACTCCCACGACAACCTCTTCCACAGTTTTCTGGGACTGGGAGGTATTCACACCGCCGACTACAAAGGCAGCCTTGACATCTTTGCCCCCTGCCCCGCAGCAAAAAATCCTCAGGCTTTAAAAAAATATTAACCATTCGCTTTTTAACATAAAGCCGTCTTTCAAAAACGGAAAGGATTCTCCCGCTAAAATATTTGTGAAAACAAGATTAAAAAACTTGACATTTTTTTATCGGAGATATACATACAGACAAGAATGTATATATATTTTTCAAACTCGGAGGACAATATCGGCATGGCAAGACGAACCAAAGAAGAAGCAGAAGAAACAAAAAAAGCAATTTGTCTGGCCGCACTGGATATCTTTTGTGAAAAAGGATATTCCCGAACGACTTTTGATGAAATTGCCAAACGCATCAATCTGACCAAAGGCGCCATCTACTGGCACTTTCGCAACAAAGCGGACATTCTGACGGAAATCATCCGCAAAGCTTTTATAATTTCGAACGAACGCCTGTCGCAAAACAAACCCGAGATCAACAGCATTTTTGACCTGCGCGAGCGAATGCTGAATGAAGTGGAGCTGATAAAAACAGACCATCTCTACCGAAAATTCATGTTCTTTGTCATTTTTCAGATGGAGTGGTCCGAAGCCATCCTGAACAAGGTCGGGAATGAAATCAAAGACCTCATCCAGCTAAGCGAAAATATCCGCAAAGAAGCATTGACAAAGTCACAAAAAAATGGCGAAATAAGCGCCAACATAGATATTGAACTTTTATCCGACATTATTGCCTGCATGATCCATGGCACGCTGAAAAATATTCTCGGTAATGAGATGAAAACAGATCCTTCCGTGCTCATGGCCTCTGGCTTTGACTTAATTATAAAAAATAAAAAAAAAGAAAGGTCCAAATAATGAAATTAGGAACAGTAAGTAACAGAAAAATCTTAAAACAAACAGCTCTCTTATTACTCTGCGGTGTTGCCGGCTGGTACCTCAAAGGCAAACTCACTCCATCTATCCCGTTTGGAGCCGGGGGCAGCAACGAAACCTATGTCTTAATTCAGGAACTGGAAACCGCTGACATCAGCAACAAACAAAGCTACATCGGCCACGTCGAAGCCATCAAAAGCGTCAACCTCATCCCGCAGGTCTCCGGCTATGTCGAAAAAGTCTTATTCCAAGAAGGAAGCTACGTTGAACAGGGTGATATCCTGTTTATTATTGAACAAAAACGTTACCTGGCCAATCTTGAACTGAGAAAAGCAGAACTTGAAAGCGCCAAAGCCAATCTGGTCCGCGCCGAACGTGACTTCAAACGCCAAGCTCAGCTGTCCAAACAGAACTACGCCTCAAAAGCCACTTTCGATACGGCAGAAAGCACTTACCTGCAGGCCAAAGCCGCTGTTTCCCAGGCTGAAGCCAACTTAGACCTCGCTGAAATTGACTTAGGCTACACCGAAATCAAAGCCCCTATCTCGGGCTACATCGGCAAGGCGCTGGTCACTGAAGGCAACTACGTCAGTTCTTCAGCTCAAAATCTGGCCCGCATTGTCCAAACCAACCCGATTCGTGTTGCTTTCTCCGTCTCGGACAAAGAATATCTGAATACCAAATTATTCAATCAGCAAAACGGTGAAAACGCCATCCGCAGTGAAATCGTCCTGCCCAACGGCAAAGTGATTGAAAACCATTTCAAATCACGCTTCACCGATAATGAAATTAATTCGGATACGGCAACAATCGCCGTCTATGCGGAATATCGCAACGACGAAAATCTGCTCATTCCCGGCAACTATGTTGATGTCAAAATCGGCCCCAAAGACTCTCAGGAAGTCCTGCTTGTTCCTCAATCAGCCATTGCTCAGGATGAACACGGAAACTACGTCATGGTCGTCAACAACAATATCGCCGAACAGCGCCGTGTCACACTCGGTGACGCCATCGGCGCCAAACAAATCGTCAAAACAGGTTTAACCCTTAACGACAAAGTCATCATTCAGGGGCTGCAAAAAGTCACCAATGGCGCCAAAGTAAAAGCTCAGCTGGTCACCGGAGAAAAAGCCTCCCCGGCTGAAGGAACCAATACCCCGGCCTCTTCTGCCGCCGACATCACGCCTGAAACCATTGTTGAAGACAACCATCCGGTTGCCCCGGCAATTCAGGCATCTGAGGTTGACATCAATTCGCCGATCATCAACAACGAAACCTTACTTGATGAAGCTCAAACCCCGGAGGAAAAATAGTCTATGTTTTCACGCATTTTCATTGAACGCCCCCGCTTTGCGATGGTCATATCCATCGTATTAACACTGGCCGGCGCAATTTCAATTTTTTCGCTGCCGATTTCGCTTTACCCTGAAATCACACCACCGATGGTAACCGTTTCCGCCAACTACCCGGGCGCCAGCGCAGAAGTGTTGGCAAAAACCGTCGGTATCCCGATTGAACAGGAAATCAACGGTGTTGAAGACATGCTCTACATGGATTCTTCTTCCCAAAACGACGGCTCTTATTCACTATCTGT
Source organism: uncultured Alphaproteobacteria bacterium (assembly GCA_944391365.1). Taxonomy (GTDB): domain Bacteria; phylum Pseudomonadota; class Alphaproteobacteria; order RF32; family CAG-239; genus HGM16780. The sequence continues at coordinate 2,601 of CALXTH010000132.1, forward strand.
CTCTTTTGAGGTCGGCACCGACCCTGATATGGCTCAGGTAAAAGTCCAAAACCGCGTCCAACAGGCCACACCGAAACTCCCGCAGGAAGTTCAGCGCCAGGGCATCAGCGTCACCCGCCGTTCCTCTGACATTCTGGGCTTTTTGACGGCCCGCTCTCCCAAAGGAACTCATGACACAAAATTCATCAGCGACTACGTCCAAAACAACATCAAAAACAATCTGGCGCGTATCAATGGTGTCGGTGAAGTCAGCGTTCACGCGCCGGCGCTCAGCATGCGCGTCTGGCTGAATGCCAATAAACTGAGTGCGTTAAACCTGCCGGTTGCCAGCGTTATCTCGGCAATTGAAGGACAAAACTACCAACCTTCACTCGGCAGCATCGGCGCCATGCCTGGTGACGGTGAACAACAAATGGTTTACACCCTGCAAACCCAGGGACGTATTAATGAGGCTGAAGAATTTGGCAACATTATTGTCAGGACGGCTGAAGACGGCGGCCTTGTCAAATTAAAAGACGTCGCCAAGGTTGAAATCGGCACGGAAAGCTACAACGTTGAATCAACCCTTGACGGCAGTCCGTCCGTTTCCATCATGTTAAACCTATCTTCCGGAGCCAACGCGCTTGACACGATGGAAGCCGTCAAAGCCGAACTGAACCGGTTAGCAGAACTATATCCTGAAGATTTTCAGATTGATATTACCTATGATGCAACCTTATACATCACCGCGTCAATCGAAGAAGTTGTCTTCACGCTGGTTCTGACTTTTGCACTGGTTATCGGCGTCTGCTATGTCTTTTTGCAGGACTGGCGCGCCACGCTGGTTCCGTCCCTGACCATTCCGGTCTCCCTGTTTGCCACTTTCGCCGTCATGATGGCTCTGAGCTACAGTATCAACATGCTGACCCTGTTCGGACTGGTTCTGGCCATCGGCCTTGTGGTGGACGATGCCATTGTGGTGGTTGAACGTGTCCTTTACCTGATGGAAACTGAAAAACTTTCTCCGAAAGAAGCAACGATTAAAGCCATGGAACAGGTCTCCAGCGCGGTTATCGCCACAACGCTGGTGCTGTTGGCAATCTTTGTTCCGGTCGCATTCATGGGCGGAATTACCGGTAAAATTTACCAACAATTCGCCATCACCATTTCCACATCAGTTGCTTTCTCCGGCTTAAACGCACTGACTCTGTCCCCGGCCTTGTGCGCCACATTGCTGCGCCCGCTCAAAGAAGTTAAATCGGGCCCCCTGCACTGGTTCAATATGGGGCTGGGCAAAGCCAGAAACCGTTATATTGCCGTGGTAGCCATTATTGCCCGCAAAGTCAGCGTCATTGCTCTGATTTTGGGGTTGCTGGTTGCCGGTAACTTCGCTTTTCTGAAAATGAGCCAAACTTCATTTATTCCCAATGAAGACCAGGGTGTTATCTTGGCTGACTTCCAGCTGCCGGAAGGCGCTTCGCTGGAAAGAACCCGTCAGGTCATCAAAAACCTCTACCCGGTCATGAAAAATGAAGAAGGCGTCAACAGCGTCATGACCATTCTCGGCTACAGTATCATCGGCGGCGCCGGTGAAAACGTCGCATTCTCGGTCATCACGCTTGCCCCGTGGAATGAGCGCAAAAGCGATGAGCTTTATTCCACCAATATCTTGAACCGGATTAAAGCAAAAATCGGTGACACCCCGGAAGCCTCAATCAATATGTTTGAATTTCCGGCCATTCCGGGGCTGGGAACCAGCGGTGGTATGGACTATCGTCTGCAGGCACTTGACAGCTCTGATTCCAACGAGCTCTACACCACCATGCAGGGTTTTCTGGGTAAACTGAATGCCGCCCGGGGTATCATCTCCTATGCATATTCCACCTTCACCTCTCAAACACCGCATGTTAATATTGAGATAGAAAAGGAAAAAGCCGAAAGCATGGGAATTGCCATTGGCGACATCTATACAATCCTGCAAAATTACCTCGGCTCAACTTACGTCAACGACGTAAATTTCGGAACCCAGGTCAACAAAGTGATTATCCAATCCGACTGGCCGTATCGTAAAGACATGGATTCAATAAAGAACCTCTATGTCCAAAACAAAAACGGCGACATGGTACCGCTCGGAACAATCATCAAACTGTCCCACGTTCTGGCACCACGAACCGTCGAACGCTACAACCAGTATCCGGCGGCAACCATCACAGCCGTCCAGAATCAGGAGATCAGTTCCGGTCAGGCCATGGCCGCGGTTGAAGAACTGTCCAAGAGCCTGCCCAAAGGCTATAGCTATGAATGGTCGGGCATGAGCTTCCAGGAAAAAGGCACCCAGGGTCAAATTGGATACCTGATTGTTTTGGCCATGACCTTCGGCTATCTGTTCCTCGTTGCCCAATACGAAAGCTGGGCCATGCCGATTCCGGTTCTGACCTCGGTAACGGTGGCCATGCTCGGTGCACTGGCCGGTCTGTTCATCTCAGGCCAATCCCTCAGCATTTATGCTCAGCTGGGATTGATCTTGCTGGTCGGTCTGGCGTGCAAAAACGCCATTCTGATTGTCGAATTCGCTAAGGAAGAAAGAGAAAAAGGCGCCACTATCGTCCGCGCGGCCATGAACGGAACCAAAGAACGTTTCCGTGCCGTTTTGATGACCGCATTCACCTTCATCCTTGGTGTTTTCCCGATGATCGTCGCAACCGGCGCCGGCGCGGCCAGCCGTGTGGCTATCGGCGTCCCGGTTTTCTACGGCATGCTGATTGGAACGGCCGGCGGCTTACTGATAATTCCGCTGCTTTATGTTTTGTTTGAAACCTTGAGAGAAAAAACTTATTCCCGCAAGAAAAAAGCAAAATAACCAGAAACAGGAAAACCCCTTTGCTTGTCAGATGAGCAAAGGGGTTTTTCATTATCCGGCAAACCGGCGCCGGCCAAACATTATCGCCTCCTAAAACATTAACCGGATTCCCAAACCGTCGTCCCGGCATCCCCGCAAAAAATCAGCTGCCGCCATCGGCTTTTTACCTTCTTTCTGAATAGTCAAAATTTCCAGCCCCTTATCAGCACAGGCCACGACCAAACGCTTATCAGCCTCAACAATTTCGCCCGATCGTCCCTGCACATCGGCCACCCGAGCCTCAAAAACCTTAAAACGTTCGCCTCCCGCCACAAAAAACATCGCCGGATGGGGATTAAATGC
>CALXTH010000133.1 GCA_944391365.1 uncultured Alphaproteobacteria bacterium
TTCCCGACAAAGCGGTAAACACCCATCAGACTCTCTTCCGACCACATGGCCACCTGATCAAACGGCCCGATAAACATCTCATACAGCCGGAACGTATCCGCCCCGTAAGCCTCGACAATCTCATCCGGATTAATCACATTGCCGCGGGACTTTGACATTTTCTCACCATTAGAAGCCAAAATCATCCCATGCGACGTACGGCGGGGGTACGGCTCCTTGGTCGGTACCAGACCGCAGTCATAAAGAAACTTGTGCCAAAAACGCGAATAGAGCAAATGCAGTGTTGTATGCTCCATCCCACCGTTATACCAGTCAACCGACATCCAGTAATCCAACGCTTCTTTGGAGGCAAATTCCTTATCATTATGCGGATCACAATACCGCAGAAAATACCACGAAGACCCCGCCCAGTTTGGCATTGTATCAGTCTCCCGGCGTGCTTTGCCGCCACACTTCGGACAAGTTGTCTCCAGCCAAGCGCCGGCTTTTGACAAAGGCGATTCGCCCTCGTCATTCGGATGATAATCGGGAACTTCCGGCAACGTCAGCGGCAGTTCACTTTCCGGAATCGGCTGCCAGCCGCAATGTTCACAATAAACCATCGGGATCGGCTCTCCCCAGTACCGCTGGCGCGAAAAAACCCAGTCACGTAATTTATAATTGATTTTGGAATTGCCAAACCCGTGAGCCTTGGCATAATCAATCGCCGAACGCATTGCATCTTCTTTGTTCATCCCGTCCAGAAAACCGGAATTAATATGCGTACCGTCCTCTTCCCAGGCTTTTTCGCTGATATCCCCGCCATCCAGAACCTGAACAATCGGTAAACCAAACTTTTTGGCAAAATCATAATCCCGCTGGTCATGCGCCGGCACCGCCATAATCGCGCCCGTCCCATAACCGGTCAATACATAATCGGAAATAAACACCGGAATCAACTGCCCGTTAAACGGATTCTTTGCCTTAATTCCTTTAAGCTCAACACCTGTCTTGCTGTCATCAGCCGTCCGCTGCAAATCAGACTTTTTAGCCGTTTCATTCACATAGGTCTGAATTTCGGCCGCATTGTCAAAACGGTTCATCAGCGCACTGACCAGTTTGTGCTCCGGAGCCATCACCATATACGTCACCCCGCGAGCCGTATCCGGACGGGTTGTAAAAACTTTCATTTTCTCACCGAGCGACACACCATTCCGGTCGCACAATTCAAAATCAAGCTCTGCGCCCTCACTGCGGCCGATCCAGTTAATCTGCTGACTCTTAACCCGGTCAATAAAATCCAGATCCGCCAAATCATCAATCAAACGGTCGGCATATTTGGTAATCGCCACCATCCATTGCTCTTTGTTTTTGCGCACCACTTGCGCCCCGCAACGCTCGCAACAACCGTTGACAACCTCCTCGTTGGCCAACCCGACTTTGCATGACGGACACCAGTTGATAGCAATCTTGTCTTTATACGCCAAACCTTTTTCAAACAGTTTGATAAACATCCACTGCGTCCATTTGTAATATTCCGGATCACAGGTTGAAATACATCTATCCCAATCAAAACTGAATCCCAGTGACTTCAACTGACGGGTAAAATTCTCAATATTGGCTTTGGTTGACACCGCCGGATGTACGCCGGTCTTAATGGCATAATTTTCTGCCGGCAGGCCGAAAGCATCAAACCCCATCGGATACAACACATTAAAACCCTGCATTCTCTTCTTGCGGGCAATCACGTCCAAAGCCGTATAAGAGCGCGGATGTCCCACATGCAGTCCCGCTCCCGACGGATACGGAAACTCAACCAACGCATAAAACTTTTCCTTATGCTTATCTATCTCAACTTTATAAGCCTTCTCTTCATCCCAAATTTTCTGCCATTTACCCTCAATGGTCCTAAAATTGTAACGATCCTCAAGCTGCCACTCTTTCTGCCATTCTTCAAAAGATTCTTTGCCGTTATATCTGGCCTGTCCGGTCATTCTCAAAAACTCCTTCTCATCTCAATAAAAAACTCATCATCTCGTCACCACATCACGATGGTACAAATCCCTGGCCTTAAGCAAAATAGCCTTTTCCAACTCCTCGCTCAAGACCTTGTCCGGCTCGGCATCAACCCACATGCCCTTTTTCATCACGCGCTTAAATACCTCGACCTTAAAACTGTCCGCACGCAGCTCACGGGTATAAATTGTCACATTAACCTTAAATTCTTCATCAACACCCATCTGCTTCCATTCGGTAATAATCACCCCGCCTTTGGAATCTGCGGCAAACAAAGGCATAAAAGACAATTTGTCAAGCGAGGCCTGCCACAAATATGGATTCACACCGAGCTTTCCGTCTTCCTCATCGGCAGCACGGGATTGCTCTTCCGGCTGCGAATTCTGAACGGCAGCCTCTTTATCGTCGTCAAACCATGAAGGCATCGCCTCTGTCACGACAGAACAGCCGCCCAGACACAACAGCCCGCACAAAACGATACTCAAATGTTTTTTCATTTGTACATCCTCACCAGTTAAATTTTGCACTCATTATAAAGAAGTTGATAAAAAAGACAAGACTCTTTAACTTGTAATTAACGCGAAAAGCGCTAAAATAATTTTGGTTAACCTGAAAAAACGGAGATAAAATGCCCTCGCCGCGGGAACAAACATTGCACTGCTTTTCAACCTGCTTATCCGACCGCAGCCTGCTGCGCCTCCCGGAAACCTGCACGGATTCGGCATTCATCCGCATGCTGTCCGCCACTGCTTTCCGCCGGATGGTCTTTGTTGAAAGTGTTTTAGCGCGCTGCCTGCATAAAAAAATCCCCGCCAAAAACAAAATCATCAACAACCTTTTGTGCCTGGGCACAACCGAACTTTTATTTATGGAAACGCCCCCCTACGCCGTCATCAATGACTGGGTACGCCTAGCAAAAAAACTCGGCGGACAACCGGCGGCCAATCTGGTCAATGCCGTTCTCCGCCGCATATCCCGAGACAAAGAAACCTTTTTGGCGGAAGAAAAAAACTTTTTTCCGGAATCTTTCCGCTCGATTCTCAAACAGGATTTTCAACCGGAAACCATCACCCGGATTGCCGCAGCCGCCAACACGGAACCGCCGTTGGCGCTCAGCGTTAAAAATAATGCCGCCGCCTGGGCACAAAAACTCGGCGGACAACACCTTGCCGCCAACACGGTTATCTTGAAAAATGCCGGAAAAATTCCTTCTCTTCCCGGATTCTCCGAAGGAGAATGGTGGGTTCAGGACTACGCAGCCTCCCTTGCCGCCACAATTCTCGGCAACGTCCACGGATTAAACATTCTGGATCTCTGCGCGGCTCCCGGCGGAAAAACAGCCCAGTTGCTTAATGCCGGCGCCGTTGTCAGCTCTCTTGATTCATCGCCCGAACGCCTGGAGACCCTGCGCAAAAACATCACCCGGCTAAATCTCCCTCTTCCGGAAATTATTTGCGCCGATGCTGTTGATTTTCTGAAAAACTACGCCGGGCCGCCTTTTGATGCAATTTTGCTGGATGCGCCCTGCTCTGCCTCGGGGATTTTCCGCCGGCACCCTGAAATCATCCATTTCAAAACCAAAGCCGATGTTCAAAAACAGGCCGCCCTGCAAAAACAAATTCTGAATGTTGTCTCCGGCGCGCTCAAACCCGGTGGCATTCTGGTTTACTGCGTCTGCTCCATTGCCGGAGCCGAAGGAATTGCCCAAATTCGCAAATTTTTACAACAAAACCCCGCCTTTAAAATCATACCGGTCACCCCCGCGGATTTACACCCGGCTTCTGCCACAGACCTCTCTCCGCTCATCACCCCGGAAGGCTTTATCCGCCCCCTGCCGTTTATGCTTCCTGATTTTGGCGGCACCGACGCATTTTTCATTGCCAAACTGCAAAAAGGAAACTGACATGACCACCCTCGCAAAACCCGTTTACATCATCGGCACCGACGCTCTGGCCTGCTATCTGGCCGCCCGGTTTCAGGATGCGGGCGAACAGGCGGTTATTGTCGCCGCTCCTGCTGAAATCAAAAGTCTCGGCACAAACGGCGTATCCATCAAAGAAGAATTCTCAACTCTGAAAAAAAAGCACTATACTTTTGAAACAACATTCTGGATTCGCAACGAACCTCAGGCTGTTTTTTTCACCACAACACCTGATGAACTCAACGCCGCCTTATCTTCCGTTTCAACAGACAAACTCGGCACCGCCCCCGTTGTCTGCTTTTCCCTGCTGAAAAACAGCGGCTGCCTGCAAGACATCCTCGGTACACCGGTCAACAAAGCGCATTTTTCCGGCTGGCTGATAAAAAATGACCAGCAAATCATTCTCAAAGGCCGCCAGCCACAAATAACCTTTTATTCCCCGCTCAGCAAACAAACCGAAAAAAAGTTGACCCACCTCTTTGCACCGGCAAAACTGCCGTTGAATTTCGCTCCGTCGGAAAATGACTTTTTCTGGCAAACCTTCGCCCTGCAAAGTGCTTGCGGACTGCTTTGCACGGCCGGAGACAAAACCATTGCCCAGATTCTGAAGAACAAACCGCTGACCGACCGGCTCAAAGAACTCCTCAATGAATTCGCCAGACT
>CALXTH010000134.1 GCA_944391365.1 uncultured Alphaproteobacteria bacterium
TTCGGAATACCGGGACGATTGCTCTCCGGGGGAACAATGCGGTCGGCATGGAAACCGTTAACGGGACGGCGGAAAATACCGGAAAAATCAATATCAGCGGCTCCGGGTCAAAGGGTATGTCGGCAACCGGAAACAGTGGTGAAGCCACCAACAGCGGGAGCATTGATGTTTCCGTGGCGGATGGCTTTGCGATGTATGCCGACGGGGGAACAATCATCAACAAAGGTGATATTAAAACAGCCGGCTCTTCTGCCATGTATGTTCAGAGCGGCGTGGCCAAGAACCAAGGTATCATAGAAAACTCCAACAACAGTTTTCATGCCATTCATGTCGAAAACGGAACGGCCGAGAACACCGGCTCGATTATTCTGGATGGTGAAGACGCCTCCGGTATTTACAGCAAAGGCGGAACGGTTAATAACAAAGGCGGAACGATCACGATGTCCGGCAGCGGCAATACTTATGGTATTAACGGGGCGGACGGCTCAGATGTTACCATTACCAACTCCGGGAACATCAGTGTGGCCAGCGGTGTGGGGATTGCCAACAATAGCGGTTCGGTGACCAATGAGCAAAAAGGCACCATTATAGTCAACGGAATTGGTATTACGACGGTTTCCGGCAGCGTTGACAACAAAGGAAAAATCTCGGCTTCGGACGATGACGCCATCGGTATGCAGTCTACCGGCGGCGGCGGACTGACCAATGACGGCAGCATTACGGTTGACGGTTCTGGTTCAAGAGGTATGTCCGCGACCGGGGGTGGAACGATTGACAACAATAAAACAATGTCAGTCAGCGGGTCTTTGAGTGTTGGTATTTTCAGCGATGGCGGAACCGTTACAAATGGGCAAGGTGCTATTCTGAGTGTCAGTGGGACAGATGCTATCGGTATTCAGGTTATTAACGGGGGATCTGCAATTAATAAGGGCGAACTTACAGTTCTCGGAAAATACGGTATGTATGCCAATAACAGTAAGATAACCAACACGGGAACAATTACTTTAGAGAACGGCGACTATGCCATGTATGCAATAAATGGCTCTGAAGCCCTCAATGATCAGGGAACAATTTGGACTGGTGGTGATGATAATAAATGGTGTTATGCAGATGCGTCTTCTTCCTGTACAAATAACGGTCAAGTAAACCCTGAAGTAACTACTCGAACCATGAGCCTGTTCAGCGCCGGACGGATACTGATTGGTCCGCAAGGAAACTTTACCTCGGCCGAAATTAAAGGCAATGTAGGGATTAATGCAACCATGATTGAGGGTAGCGAGGCCGTATTCAAAAACGCATTTACGGCTGCGAAAATTGACGACCTGAATGTTTACGGAACGGCATGGTTTGATGATGTTACTCTGGTGGAAAGCGAGGATGAAGTCACGTTTTCCGAGGCCGAGGATGAACAGAGTTCTGACACAGAAGAAAGCAATGATTCTGCGGCTTCCAGAACAACAAAAGTCCGAACTCTTGCGGCGGCAGCTGCTGCGGTTCCGGCCGAGAGTGAAACGGTTGATACTTCTACTGATACGTCTGATGAAGACAGCAGCAACGGCGGTTTTGACAAAGATGACTACAAAAACTATGACATTATTGTCAAAAAAGGCCGTCTGAACAGAATTCTGTCCGGCAATGTCGGCATTGAAGACCGCAGTGTGTTGGACAAGATTGATGATGCTTATGAAGCCGGTGCGGACTCCCAGATCTTTGATGTGTTGAAATCAGCCTACACTAATGATGAACTGGCGACCGCCATCAAAAAAGAGCTCGGGCTTGATTTCTTTGCCAATTTTGCCAAGCAGAATCTGGATGTGATTAAGAGTGCCGACCGGCAGATTAATACCTCTTTGTTCAACAACCAGAGTGACAAGGAGATCCGCTTCACAACCGGGTATGACTTTATGTCCCGCCGGCAGAAAGCAACGGCTTATCAGACAGATTATGAAGATCAGGCGCACTCCATCTTTGGTATGCTGGACAAGAAGTTTAATGAACATTTCCGTTATGGTATCGGTGTCTTGATGTCTAATTACACCAGTGATTATGATGACGACACATCGTCACGTGATGAGCTCATGATTCAGATGTTGCTGCCGTTGAGTTTCCAGTTTGACAGCACCAAGCTGATTTCCATTCCCCGTTTTGGTATGGGCTTTGGCGATTATACCCGTCGTACCCAATCCGGAACTTATGAGGCGGACACGACCAACTATTATTACGGCATTACCAATGAGCTGCGTCATACGATTGATATGGGCTGGTTTGGTCTGGAGCCGACGTTGGAGTTCAATGTTTTGGGCATGCATCAGGATAAAATCAAAGAAAACGGCGCTCTTGAAGTTGATGCCAGCGACAGTTTGTCGATTGAAGCCGGAGCCGGTTTATATGCTTCAAAGCTGTTTGAATTCGGTGACGGGCACAATCTCAAGCTGCGCGCCGGCGGTACCATTTATCACGAGCTGGCTGATCCCTACAAGGCTCAAAGCGCCCGCTTGCGTGATGCCGGCATCAATTATCACATCAACTCTTATGATGCCGACCGGACCAGAGGTGTCCTCTCGCTGCGCGCGGATTATAATTATCGCAAATTCAATTTCTACAGCGAGATTAACAAATATCTTGAGACCGATGACGCTTATGCCATCAATGCCGGTATGGGTTACAAATTCTAGCCACAAGCTGGCGCGACCTGAGGCAGGTTGATCCCATCGGTTTGCTGTGGGTTGATAGGGGTAAAGGAGGCGCGATGCTTAGATTGTGCCGATGGAGAGATAAAGGCTCGGTGTTTGCCGAGCCTTTTTGTTTCTACTGTTAGTAGAAAATACAACGAACATGGTATTCTCCACTGCTGCCGCTGCCATTAACATAGCCATAAGACATATCCATATAATAGTAGCAACCAACACCAAAGATACATTCTGCAATATCAGATGACCAATGAGCCTCTTCTGGTATTTTTTTCCCATTATTTGTCGATAATAAGTTGTTCAGTGAGGATTTGTTATTATATATGGTCATAAGTTGATTTTTTGATGGTAGTCGCCATTTTGGACTGTCACAGGAAGTGTAATTCCGACAGCTGCTATCAGCAGTATTCCACCCCATTTTTCCTAAATCTTTCATCGCGACATAGAAGTTCATGTCCGGAGCCTTGACCGCCACGACTTCGCCGTTGCAATAATACAAATTTCCTTGCGCGCCATTTAAGGCTTTTTTGCAACTTCCGTTTGTCCATGTATAACCGCTTGAACATTTACACTGAGTATATTTGCCACCGCAGGCGGAGCCTGCGCCACCGGCGTAGCCGGTCCCCGTGCAGGTATATTTGTAACTGCTGGAGCATTCTTCCACACACGAGCCGCCGCTCCATTTATACCCGCTCTTGCAATTACATTTGTCATACTTTCCGCCGCAGCTGGAGGATGGTTTGGTCTGGTTAGTACCGGTACAGGTATATTTGAATGAACTTCCGCATTGCACACACCCCGAGCTGGCGCTCCAGGTATAACCGCTGGCACAGTTGCAGGTCTGATATTTATTCCCGCAACTTGTCCCCGTTCCGCCGGCATACCCCGTCCCTGTGCAGGTATATTTGAAGTTGGTTTTGCAGACACAGCTTTGCATCTGGGCATTAAACTCGTAGTTCGTCGGGCAGGTGCATTTTGTGTAATATGTTCCGCTGTCATCAGAGCAGACATTCCCGCTGCCCGTGGCGCTCCCGCAGCTGATGTAAGCCCCGGTGTTGCTCGAATTAGTATTGCACTTCGTCTTGTACTTGGCGCCCGAACAGCTCTGACAGGTCTCCGTTATCACATGCCCGGCCGGGATTGTCCCGTCACTATAAGGATAAGCTGAGCACAAAGAGCAGCATTCCTTATATTTGCCATCACAACTGGCACCTTTGCCGGCCTCATCCGCCCCGGAACAGGTCTGGTTATATTCCGGCTTGCACACACAACCGGCATGATAGGAGGAATCATAAAGGCAGGGTGTGCCCGGTGTCGCGGTCTCCCCGCAGTCCTCATTGGTATAGCCCTCCTTTTTGCATTTTTCTTCATTATCGACTTCCCAATTATCTTCATCTCCATCCCCGCCGGATGAGCCATCCGGAGTTCCGCCGGAACTCCCGTCCGGCGTATTCGCCCCGGTGTAAAATTCATTCTCCCGACAATGCCCCGCGTCGGTAATAAAGCACACGCTCGCGACCTGAGGCAGGTCGATCCCATCGGTTAGCGGCAGAGGGATAGGGGCATGAAGTGCACTGCGTGCGTCTTGTGCCGGGATTGGGAAGCTTCTACTCACCCTAACCCTCTCTATCAAGAGAGGGAATACTGGGGACAAGCCACAGCGTTCCTTCCCTTGATAGGGAAGGACAGGATGAGTAGATTGGATTGCCGCGTCGGACAATGTCCTCCTCGCAATGACCATGGAAGAGTTTTCTTTCACACCCTCCCCAACCCTCCCTAATTCTTCAGGGAGGGTGTATAATGCTTCCTTATTTATATGATTTCCGTAAGATACACCTGAAATCAGGGACAGACTCGTCCCTAAGAGTAAAAATTTAATTTTCATAACCAAGCTCCATTGTTTTGTTAAAACAACACCGCTTTAGCTATGAAAACTAAGGCGGTGAGGAGCTCAAAACTGCTTGTTTAACAGTCGCTGTTATTCGTCATATCGCGAACCCCGAAGGCAGTAACCCGAAGGTTAAAGGCAATATCCTTATTTACCAGCTCTCCACACCATAGTGGATATTTTAAACAAGGGTGCTTTGAGACACCACAGCCGGTTTTCCCAACTGCATTTTCAGAATACCACGAGAAAGGAGCTTTTGCAAGCGCTTTTTCATGTAATCACGAATTTTAGAGTTGCAAGGTATGGAAATTTAAATTATTGGAGACGAATAAATTCGTCTCCTTATTTTTTTGAAAAATAAATTTTTTAATATTCGAATACGAAGTATTCGCAATTGGCGAACTGGTGGCGGAGGCCGAAAAGATCCAGATACAGATTAAACATTAAGCCTCCGTGGCTGGCGACAACCGCCCTTTCCTCTTCATGTATTTTTTTGATATAGTCCAGCGCTTTATATGCCCGGTTTAACGTTTCCTGCACACTTTCGGCGTTAGGCAGTTTTGCATATTTGAAATTAGGATGGCTGATGTCGCGAATCACTTTGAAAATATCTTTATATTTTTCATGAGCTTCATCGCTCAACATTCCCTCGGCATCGCCAAAGTGGATTTCCTCTAGTCCGGCCAGGGGAATGACTTCCGCTTTTTTTGCCGAGGCCACGATTTCAGCGGTTTCTTTTGCACGGCTCATTTTGCTGGAGTAAATTACCGAATAATCCAAATCGGCAAAAATATCCCGCAGTTTTTCCGCCTGTTCCCGTCCGTGGGCATTCAGCGGCATATCTATCCCGGCACCTTGCACAATATTTTTTACATTTCCATCGGTTTCTCCGTGTCTGAACATATAAAACAGCATTTTCTTCTTCCTTTTATTTAACTCTTTTCTTTAATATACGGTTTTGGTTAAAAATTATTTATTACAATTTGAAATATTTGTTGACGGGATAACCCGGTATTTTAATAGTTTCTTCATATATATCACAATAATATATTGTCGATAGAAGTTTATTTTTAACGGAGACATAAAATATTATGGCAGAAAAAGTAAAAACAGCCCCTGCTCCGGAAATTGACGAGCAGAAGCATATTGACGAGCTGGTCAACAGGGTCAGCGCCGCGCAGAAGATTTTTGCAACTTATTCGCAGGAACAGGTTGATGAAATTTTCAGACGCGTTGCCTTGAAGATGAGTTCGCTCCGAATCCCTCTGGCCAAGATGGCCGTTGAGGAAACCGGCATGGGCGTCTGGGAAGATAAGGTGATTAAAAACCATTTTGCTTCCGAATATGTTTATAATAAGTTTAAACATACGCCGACTTGCGGTATTATCTCAGAGGATGAAGCCGGCGGAATGATTAAGATTGCCGAACCGCTGGGGGTGATTGCCGGGGTTATTCCGACAACCAACCCGACCTCGACGGTTATCTTCAAAACCCTGATTGCGCTCAAAACCCGCAACGGTATTATTTTCTCCCCTCACCCGCGTGCCAAGAAATGCACGGTTGAAACCGCGCGGCTGATGCTTGAAGAAGCTGTCAAGGCCGGTGCGCCGGAAGGTATTATCGGCTGGATTGAGAGTCCGACGATTAACTTGACGCAGTTGTTGATGACGCATCCGAAAGTTGATGTTATTTTGGCAACCGGCGGGCCGGGAATGGTTAAATCGGCTTATTCCTCCGGCAAACCGGCTCTTGGTGTCGGCGCGGGCAATGCGCCGGCCGTGATTGATGAAACAGCTGATATAGAAACGGCGGTCAGTTCTATTTTGATGTCAAAGACTTTTGACAACGGGATGATTTGTGCTTCGGAGCAGTCTATTGTCTGCGTCAAAGATGTTTATGATGTGGTGAAAGCCGAGTTGGTTAAACGCGGGGCTTATATTCTGAGCCCGAAGGAAAAGGAAAAGCTCGGCAAAGTCATTATGATTGAAGGCAAGCTGAACTCAGCTATTGTCGGGCAGAAAGCGGCAAAAATTGCCGAGATGGGCGGGATTAAGGTTGATCCGGATACAAAGGTTTTGCTTGCCGAATGCCAGAAAGTCGGCAAAGAAGAGCCTTTTTCCGCCGAAAAACTTTCTCCGGTTCTGGCTCTTTACAAGGCAAAAAATTTTGAAGAAGCGACAGCCAAGGCCAAAGAGCTGGTTTCTTTCGGCGGCGCCGGGCACACGTCAATTCTTTATACGGCGCAACATAATGACGAACGGATTAAATATTTTGGCAATGAACTCCATACCGGGCGTATTTTAATCAACTGTCCGTCGGCTCAGGGAGCCATCGGCGATATTTATAACTTCCGTCTGGAACCGTCTCTGACTTTGGGATGCGGCTCCTGGGGCGGCAACTCGGTTAGTGAAAATGTGGGAGTAAAACATCTGATGAATATTAAATCTGTCGCCAAGCGCGAAGAAAATATGCTGTGGTTCAAAGTTCCGTCAAAGGTTTATTTCAAACCCGGTTCACTTCCGGTGGCTTTGCGTGAGCTGAACGGCAAAAAACGCGCCTTTATCGTTACGGACAAGCCTTTGTTTGACCTGGGCTATACAAAACATATTACTGATGTTTTGGATGAGATGGGGATTCAGGCTCAGATTTTCAGCGATGTTAACCCTGATCCGGATTTGAGCACCGTTAACCGTGCCATTCGCATGGTTGACAGTTTTAAGCCTGATGTCATTATCGCGCTCGGTGGCGGTTCGCCGATTGATGCTGCAAAAATTTTGTGGCTGATGTATGAGCATCCGGAGCTGAAGTTTGAAGATTTGGCAATGCGCTTTATGGATATCCGCAAGAGAATTTTTGAATTTCCGGCGTTGGGTCAGAAAGCTGAGATGGTTGCCATTCCGACAACATCGGGTACCGGTTCGGAAGTGACGCCGTTCTCAATTATTACCGATGATGCAACCGGCATTAAATATGCGATTGCCGATTATGCACTGACGCCGAATATGGCGATTGTGGACGCCAATCTGGTTCAGACAATGCCAAAAGGATTGTGTGCGGCATCGGGTATTGATGTGATGACGCATGCTTTGGAATCTTATGTGTCTTCAATGGCAACGGAATTTACCCGCGGACTTTCGATTCAGGCCGGGCAGCTGATTATGCAGTATCTGCCGAAATCATACGCTACGGCTGAGCCTTCTGCCCGGGAGAAAGTTCATCATGCTTCTACTCTGGCGGGTATGGCTTTTGCCAATGCGTTCCTGGGTGTTTGTCACTCAATGGCACACAAGCTGGGCGTGGCTTTTCATATTCCGCATGGTTTTGCCAATGCGTTGCTGATTTGCCAGGTTATCCGCTTTAATGCGACAGACAAACCTGTTAAGCAGTGTGCTTTTCCGCAGTACAAATTCCCGAACGCCAAGGCGGCTTATGCGTCTTTTGCCGAGGCTCTGGGGATTAAAGGCAAGGATGATGACGCCAAAGTTGAAGGGTTAATCAAAGCTTTGCAGGATTTGAAGAAGACTTTGAATATTCCTCTGTCAATCAAGGACTGGGGTGTTTCAAAAGAGGATTTTGACAAAGCGATGGATCATCTGCCGGTTTGGGCTTTTGATGACCAGTGCACCGTCTCAAATCCGCGTTATCCGCTGATTGAAGAAATCAGAAAGCTGTATTACTACGCGTATGAAGGCAAAACTGATTTCGAGATTTAGGATTTGATTTACAAATATCCCCGGAAATATATATTTCCGGGGATATTTTGGATTCAAAAGGAAGAATCCGGTTAGCTACAAACCCTTGCAATACTTGTTGAGTTACAATCGCACTTTCCTCCATAGTCTGTACATTCATATATTGCTTCACCTCCATCACAGCTTTTATTTCCTGTAACGCAATCAATAGTACATCTGTTACGAAATACCCATTTATATTTATTTCCTCCAAGAGAAGTATTGGAACAGGATTCATAACATATTGTATTTGAACAAGCTGGACGGTCTTTACATTTTGTACATTTACCACATGTGTTTGTATTGGCACAGCCATATTCGCAAGATTTATTTTCAGCGCTACAATCTGAATTGTAAGAGCATTGTGTACAAATACCGCAAGAATTTGCTGAAGAACAAATTTCATCACTGGCGCATTGCTCTCCTCTGACATCACAATCTGAATTGTGTCGGCAAGAAGTACATTTGTTGCATGAATTATAGTTCGTACAAGTTTCATCCCAAGAACATATCTCTTCGCGAACTGTACAATCCGGGTTATATTTGCATTCATAGCAGGATGAGCCGCATTCGGTTGTTGCGACTTTTTCTTTTGATTCGCTTGAGCTGCACCGCGGAGATACAGAACCTTGCGGACATGTGTTGGTACAGCGATAGCAAGTGCCACATTCACTTGATCCGGCGGCGGCTCCGGAATAATTCGGAGAAGTTCCACTTGGGCAATTGCATTTATAACAGGAATTTCCGCATTCTGTTTTTCCAGCATAGGCACCTTTATAAGTTTTTGATGTTCCTGATGGGCAAGTATCATCGCAACAGGCTTTGCATGATGAGTATTTTGTTGTGCCATTCCAGGTACATGATGAGGCGCCGGAAGCTTTTCCGCATTCGCAGGATTTATAAGAGCTTGGGCATTGGCAGTTGGCGTACTTTCCACCGCAGGCGGTGCCGACACCCTGCAACGGCGATGAACAAGTATATAAATCCGACCGGCAGACGCATTTGTCAAAATAGTTGGCGTCATACGGGCATTTTTTGTTGATGTTCTGAACCGAGTTGCAGCTTCCGGTCTGAGTATAGCCGTCTTCTTTACAAGCCCGCGGATTATCCAGCTGGCAGGAGGCATATTTCCCGCCGCAACTCTCGCCGACGCCGTAATAAGGTTTGGTACAGGTGACTAAATTCGGTTTGCAGACACATTTTTCAAAGAAATGGTCGTCGTAGGGGCAATGATTGACTGGGTCTTGAACAGAGCTGCAAGAAGTTGTCACATATCCCTCTTTGTTGCAGCGCTCCTTAGTGTCCAATTCCCATTCCGGGTCATCGCCGTTATCCCCGCCGGAGGAGCCACCACCGCTCGGTGTCCCGCCGGAACTTCCGTCCGGGGTATTCGCCCCGCCATAATCATACTCATCACC
>CALXTH010000135.1 GCA_944391365.1 uncultured Alphaproteobacteria bacterium
TTATGATATACTTGTCTTTGTATGAAACTGTATCATTAAAGAGGTGTGTCATGAAAATTAAATTTTTACTCTTGGGGACGAGTTTGTTCTTTTTACCAACTTTATCTTTAGCTCAATGTGTGGCGACGCAAGACTGTGTGACTTTGGGTTATACCGAAACATCCTGCAACGGTGGCAAGGGTGTCAAATGTCCGTTTGGGAACAAGTGGGCGTGTTTGGGTGCAAATGAAGAAGAGTGCAAACAAAAATTCTGTGATGAATATGGGTTCACTTTGACTTGCACGGGTACCGGCTACGCCGGTGGCGCAGGCTCTGCCTGCGGTGGCAAATATGCTCAATGCTCTTGTGCCAGCGGCTATGAGTGGAAAGACAGGAGTTGCCAAAAGAAAGAAGTTCTTAATGGTGCTCAAGGGGATTTGTATTATTGTAATGGTAAAGTTGTCGGGGTTAAAATCGGGGATATGGATTTTTATGTGGCAATGAAAGATTTGGGGCGGATGGATTTTGATACTGCAAAAGACTCATGTCAAAATTATATATTTTGCAATAATTTAAAAGGTTTTCAACCATCAACAAAGCAATTAAAAATTATATACAATAACAAATCATCATTAAACAATTTAATTTCGATAAACGGAGGAACAGAACTGACAGAAAACCGATATTGGTCATCTAACTACGGCTATGATTCTTATGTTGGAGGATTTGGAGGAGAATATATAGATATGTCTTCTGGTTATAAAGGTTCAGGAGCAAGTAAGAGCAATAGTTTTCATGTTCGGCCGATATTGGCGGATTATTGATTTTTTGTTGAAGCCCGGTGTCAAGACCGGGCTTTATATCAGAGGCATTATGCCTGAGGATGGTTTGATGATGGTAAAGACTCAGATATCCAAATCATCAACAAATTTGGCGCGCTCAATGATGAACTTAAAGCGCGTTTCCGGATTTTTACCCATCAGGCGTTCAACCTGACGGCGGGTTTCAAAGGCTTCCTCTTTGCCTTCTTCGGTTGAGGTATTCGGCAAAACGACACGCAGCAATACTCTGTTCTTTTTATCCATAGTGGTTTCTTTTAACTGCATAGCGCTCATTTCGCCCAGTCCTTTAAAGCGGCTGATGTCCGGTTTCTGATTGCCTTTAACAATTTTGGCAAGAATCCTGTCTTTTTCCTCGTCATCCAGCGCATAATAGTTTTTGCCGCCGACAACGATTTTGTACAATGGCGGTGTGGCGATATATAAGTGCCCGTTTTCAATCAGTTTGGGCATCTGCTGGTAGAAAAAGGTCATCAGCAAGGAGGCAATATGAGCCCCGTCAACATCGGCATCGGTCATGATAATAATTTTTTCATAACGCAGATTTTCTTCTTTATAATTTTCTTTGACACCGCAGCCCAAGGCCTCGCACATATCTTTAATTTCCTGATTTTGCAGGATTTTATCCAAAGAAGCACTGGCAACATTCAGAATTTTGCCGCGCAACGGAAGGATTGCCTGAGTGACGCGGTCTCGTCCCATTTTTGCAGAACCTCCGGCGGAATCTCCCTCAACGATGAAGATTTCCGTGTTTTCGGCCGCGGCCTGAGAACAATCCGCCAATTTGCCGGGCAGGCGGAGTTTTTTGGTCGGCGCTTTGCGGTTGAGGATTTTTTCTTCTTTTTTCTTTTTACGAGCCTCTGCACGTTCAATGACATATTCCAGCAGAGCTGTGGCATTTTCAAGATCTGATGTCAGCCAGTGGTCAAACGAATCCTTAACGGCCTGTTCAACCAGACGGACGGCTTTGACTGATGTCAGTTTGTCTTTGGTTTGTCCCTGAAACTGCGGATCACGGATAAAGACTGAAAGCATAATGCAGGCATTGCTTAAAAAATCTTCAGCGGTGATGGAGGCGGCTTTTTTGACATTAGCCATTTCACCATATTCTTTCAAACCGCGAATCAATGCCGTTTTGAAACCGACCTCATGGGTTCCGCCCTGAGGGGTGACAACCGTATTGCAATAGGAATTGCAAAAACCATTTTCATCTTCAGGCCAGGTGATTGCCCATTCGACACGGCCTTCATCATTAGCCAGGTCGGCATCGCCGGCAAACATGGTTCGGCTAATGGTCGGGCGGGAGCCTATCTGATAATTCAGAAAATCGCGCAGACCGTTGGGGAAATGCAGTTCAGCCTCTTTGGGCGTCGGATCTCCCTCGGACAGGACGGCCTCATCACATTTCCATAAAATGCGAATCCCCTTGAACAAAAAGGCTTTGGAACGTGCCATACGATAAATGCGGTTGGGAACAAAGACCTTGGAGCCAAAAATTTCCGGATCTGCATGAAAGGTTATGGAGGTGCCGCGGCGGTTGGGCGCATTGCCGATTAATTCCAGCGCCGTTTGCGGTTTGCCTTTGGAATATTCCTGCCGGTAGAGTTTTTTATCCCGGGCGATTTCCACCACCAAACGGTCAGACAAGGCGTTGACCACAGACAGACCCACGCCGTGCAGACCACCCGAGACCTTATAGGCGCCGCCGCCGAATTTTCCACCGGAATGCAAAACGGTCATAATCACTTCCAAAGCGGATTTATCAGGATATTTCGGGTGAGGGTCGACCGGAATTCCTCGTCCGTTATCTGTTATGGTTACGGAGAGATCCGCATTGATTTTAATTTCAATGTGGCTGGCATAGCCGGCAACAGCTTCATCCATGGAGTTATCAAGGATTTCAGCAACCAGATGGTGCAGCGCCTGTTCATCCGTGCCGCCGATATACATTCCCGGACGGTGGCGAACCGGCTCCAGACCTTCCAAAACTTCAATATCCTGCGCAGAATAAGTCGTTACCGCAGGGGCTGCAGAATCAAACAAATCAGACATTTTTTACCTTATATATTCTTTCTAAATTTATTGCAAAATATCTCAAAAGCCTTTATTTTTCAAGCCTTAAAAGCGATTCAACAACAAATTTTTTTTTTTTTTTCCGGAATGCGTGCCGATTTTTGTAAAAAATGCTTGATTTTTAAGAGAATTAAGAGTAGAAAGCTTTTTGCAAAAGGGTAATTGTGCCCTTTTTTAACTTAACGACACACGCAGACACAGCGTCAGTATGGATTTCCATATTTCGCTCCGGTGCTTCAAAAGGCTGTTGATGAACAAATTGCCGGGAGAGGCTATCCGTCTGCGGAGGTTTAACCGGAAAAAGGAAAAAAAATAAAATGACACTTCCAACTTTTACAATGCGTCAGATGATTGAGGCCGGCGTTCATTTCGGACACCATGCCCGCCGCTGGAATCCTCAGATGGCTCCGTATATTTACGGAAAGAAAGACAATGTTCACATTATTGATCTGCGCAAGACTTATCCGATGCTTTATACCGCTTTGGCCACAGCTCGCGATGTTGCTGCCAACGGCGGACGCGTTCTGTTTGTCGGAACAAAGAAACAGGCTCAGGACATTATCAAGGAAAATGCAGAAAGATGCGGACAGTTTTATGTCAATTACCGCTGGTTGGGCGGTATGCTGACCAACTGGAAAACCGTTCATAAATCCATTACCCGTTTGGCCAAGCTTAATGAGATGTCTGAAAAGAACGCTTATGAAGGCTATACCAAAAAAGAAATGCTCAATATGAAAAAAGAGCAGAGCAAGCTTGCGCAGGAACTGAGCGGAATTATGAACATGGGCGGTCAGCCGGATTTGCTGTTTGTTATTGATACGACCAAAGAAACTTTGGCGGTCAAAGAAGCCAGAAAGCTCGGTATCCCGGTTATCGGCATTACCGATACTAATGCTAATCCGAATGATGTTGATTTGCCGGTTCCGGGCAATGATGATGCTATCCGTGCAATTCAGCTGTATTGCGAACTGATGTCTT
>CALXTH010000136.1 GCA_944391365.1 uncultured Alphaproteobacteria bacterium
ATTGACGGAACGGCCTGTGCCGAGGTGCTGGATAAGATTAATCCCGAAGAGACTTTGTTTATTGTGGCTTCAAAGACTTTTACGACGATTGAGACGCTGACAAACGCTCGTACCTGTCGCAAATGGCTGGTTGATGCGCTGGGCGAGCCTGCCGTGGCCAAACATTTTGTCGCGTTGTCGACCAATGTTGAAGAGGTCAGGAAATTCGGTATTAATCCGGATAATATGTTTGAATTCTGGGATTTTGTCGGCGGGCGTTATTCAATGTGGTCGGCTATCGGTCGTTCATTAGCGATTGCCGTCGGCATGGATAATTTTGAAAGGCTGCTGGACGGGGCTTTTGCCATGGATAAGCATTTTATGGAAACGCCTTTGGAACATAATTTGCCGGTGATTATGGCGATGCTTGGCATTTGGTATAATAATTTTATGGGCGTGCATCGTTATGCGGTTATTCCTTATGACCAGTATTTGAAGTTTTTGCCGTCTTATTTGCAGCAGCTGGATATGGAATCCAACGGGAAATCGGTTGATGTTAACGGTGAATTTGTTAAGTATGCGACGGGGCCGGTGCTGTTCGGCGGAGCGGGAACCGATGTGCAGCATTCGTTTTTCCAGCTGATTCATCAGGGGACGGAGATTGTGCCGTGTGATTTTATTGTTCCGGCTATTTCTCACAATGAAATCGGCGACCATCATGAGATTTTGCTGGCCAATGTTTTGGCTCAGGGTGAGGCTTTGATGAAAGGAAAAAGCCTTAAAGAAGCTGCCGAGGAGCTCAAAAAGGCCGGGAAGTCCAAAGAAGAAATTGACTTTTTGAAGAAATTCAAGAGTTTCAGCGGCAATCGTCCGTCCAATACCCTGTTGTTGAAAAAGGTTGATCCTTATACGCTGGGCGCTCTGATTGCCCTGTATGAACATAAGGTTTTTGTTCAGGGGATTATCTGGAATATTGATTCTTATGACCAGATGGGGGTTGAACTGGGCAAAAAGCTGGCGTTGAATATTTTGCCGGAGTTGCAGAATAATGTTCATGATCTGGCGCATGATTCTTCAACCAATGCTTTAATTCGCATGGTTAAAGAGTTCAGAAAGTAAGAAAATGCCGATCAGAATTCTGCCGTCAACCTTAGTTAACCAGATTGCCGCGGGAGAGGTTATCGAACGGCCTTCTTCGGTGGTTAAGGAGCTGGTGGAAAATGCGATTGATGCCGGGGCTTCTCAGATTGACGTGACATTGGTTGACGGCGGAAAAAGTCTGATTGTTGTTGCGGATAACGGCAAGGGAATGAGTGCGGCAGAGCTGCCGCTGGCCGTTGAACGGCATGCAACGTCGAAACTGCCGGACGATGATTTGTTTAATATTAATTTTTTGGGGTTTCGCGGCGAAGCCTTGCCGTCAATTGCATCTGTGGCGCGTATGAGTTTGACGTCACGGCAGCCGGAGGCTGAAAATGCCTGGAAAATTGAAGTCAATGGCGGAGAAAAGTCAGAGGTTGTGCCGGCGGCTTATCCCAAGGGAACAAGAATTGAAGTTCGGGATTTGTTTTATGCAACGCCGGCGCGGCTGAAATTTTTGAAGGCAAGTTCTTCGGAGACGGCACAATGTGTTGATATGCTGAACCGGATTGCCATGGCTAATCCGCATATTTCTTTTTATCTGACGGCAGACAATAAAAAGAAAATTTCGCTTAATGCCTGTCAGGGAGAGCTTTTTGATGCCCGGTTGAAGCGTTTGGGCGAGGTGATGGGGCGTGAGTTTGGCGAAAATTCGATTTTGATTAATGCCGAACGGGAAAATGTGCGGATCTCGGGGTTCGTTTCTTTGCCGACGCTAAACAAGGCTAACTCGTTGTCGCAATATTTGTTTGTCAATAACCGGCCGGTCAGGGATAAACTGTTGCTTGGCGCCATTCGCGGGGCTTATCAGGATGTTCTGGCCGCAAACAGGTATCCGATGTGTGCGCTGTTCTTTGATGTGGAGCCGGCTTATGTTGATGTTAATGTGCATCCGACCAAAGCGGAAGTGCGTTTTTATGATAATGCTCTGGTGCGCGGGCTGTTGGTCAGTTCAATCCGGAATGCTTTGAGCCAGGGGGCGGAGCGGGCGGCCAATACGCTGGATGTGGAGGCTTTTGTTCAGGACAGTATTCCGAGTTTCGGGCAGACGGTATTGCCGGATACGGCGGTTTTGCAGGAACATGTTCAGCAACCGGCCCGGAATTTTTATCAGAGTATGATGCCTATTCCGCATACGCCGGTGCGGCGGCAGGCAGAGCTTCCGGCTTTGGAGCGGGCGTATTCGGTTAAGGTTGATCAGCCTTCCGCGGGGGACGTTCCGGCGGGAGGCGTTTTGGCTGAGGTTGGGCATTTGGGGCTGGCCAAGGCGCAGTTTCATGATACTTATATTATTTCACAGTCGGAAGAAAGTATTATTATTACCGATCAGCATGCGGCACATGAGCGGATTGTTATGGAAAAGCTCAAGCAGGTTTTGACCGAAGGGCGGCAGGCGGCGACGCAGATTTTGCTGATTCCGGAGGTTGTGGATTTATCTTTGTCGGACAAGGTGCGGTTGCTTGAAGCGGCCGAAGAGCTGAAAAAACTCGGTCTGGTAGTGGAAGAATTCGGGGCAACGGCGGTTATTGTCCGGGAAATTCCCGCTTTGTTGGGGGATAAGGCCAATGTGCAAAAGCTGGTGCATGATTTGGCCGAAGAAATGGCCGAATGGGGAAAAGAGTATTCCCTGAGCGAAAAGCTGCACCTGATTTGTGCGACGATTGCCTGCCACGGGTCTGTCCGAGCCGGGCGGCGGCTGAATATTGACGAAATGAACCATTTGCTTCGGGAAATGGAACACACGGAGCGTTCGGGACAGTGTAACCATGGGCGGCCGACCTATGTGGAGCTGAAAATCAAGCAGATTGAAAAGCTGTTCGACCGGTAAGGGGGATTGCTTTTTTATATTAAGCTTTTACTGTATATAGCAGGAGAAGAACTTTTATCTGCAGGAGGATCCTCGGGAAGTGACATTTCCTTTTTTGCAACCTCCAGGAACATCAATGATTTCGTAATGTTCCGTTGTACAGCTGCAGCCGTAGGAATCCCATGTTTCTGTTCCTATAATTTCATCACCTTCATAACAATATCCCGAGCCACTTCCCACTTTTACCAGGGAGCAAGTTGTTTTACTCATGCTGGCACAGGTGCTTGTTTCTTTGTTGTGAGCGGAACATGAACTACTGAGTGCAGACATGGAGGTTACCATAAGGTTGCGACAACTTGGGCCTGAAGTGTGGACGCCTCCGATTGATGAGCAGGAAGATGAGCCTCCACTACTGCTTCCACCGAAAGAACCAGAGCTGCTGGAGCCTATTACGCAACCGTAACAAGGGGAACCACATTCTGTTGTGGCGACTTTTACTTTTTTCATCAAGGGGTGGCCACAGGTGACGGATTTTAATCCTGAGTAGCAAGTATCATCACAGCAAGATTTACATGAAGAGTAGGTTATTCTTCCGTTCCAGGTACAGGAGGAGGCGCCGGGGGCTTTGCCGCAGTCGCAGGATTTATACGAGCTTGGGCATTTGCAGCTTTTGTATTTTCCGCCGCA
>CALXTH010000137.1 GCA_944391365.1 uncultured Alphaproteobacteria bacterium
AGCTGCGACAGAAAATAAATTTCGGCCGAAAACAAATCCCGCCCGGAAATCTGCTGCAAAAACTGCCTGATATTTTCGATATTGTCACAGAACAACAGCCCGAGTCCCAGACCGATCGCCGTCCCGACCACACCGATAAACGCGCCGTCAATAAAAAAGATACGCATAATCATTCCCCGGCTAGCCCCCATCGTCCGCAACACGGCAATATCGCGCCCCTTGTCTTTCACCAGCATAATCAACCCGGTAATAATATTAAACGCCGCCACCAGAATAATCAGCGTCAAAATCAAAAACATGACATTGCGCTCCACATCAATCGCGTTAAAAAACGCGGCATTTGTCTGCTTCCAGTCATAAACATACGCCGTTGCACCGACACTTGCCTCAATCTGCTTGCGCACGGAGCGCACCTGTGTCTCGTCATCCAGCGTCACATCAATCTGCGTTACGGCATCACCCAGCCCGAAATATTTCTGTGCAGCCTCCAGCGGCATAAAGATAAAAGCGGAATCATACTCAAACATCCCGACATCAAACGTCCCGAGAACCTTATACGTCTTCATACGGGGAACCGTTCCGAAAGCCGTCACTTTTCCGTTGGGAGAAATCAGCGTCAGCTCGGCTCCGGGAACCAGCCCCATCTTCTGAGCCAGCCGGTTGCCGACCACAACCACGTCACCCCGAAACTGATTAACGTCAAATCCCTTGAAACTATCAGCCAAAATCGGTTTTTTTTTTTTTTTTTCCAGCCGCAACCCTCTGACCATGGCCCCTTCGGTCGCCCGCCCCGAAGTTGCCAAAAGCTGCCTTTCAACCATCGGCATTACCATCTGCACATGGTCAAATTTTTCAATATCGCCCACGGCCTCAGTATAATTATTAAACGGCAGCCCCACGGCTGAAACAATACCGATATGCCCGTTAATCCCTAAAATCCGGGACAGAAGCTCCGTCCGGAACCCGTTCATGACCGACATAACAATAATCAGCGTCGCCACCCCAAGCGCAATCCCGGTAAAGGCAAAACCGGTAATCACCGAGATAAACCCTTCTTTGCGTTTGGCTCTCAAATAACGCCAAGCCGTCATTCTCTCAAATTTTGAAAATATCATCTGAACCAGCTCCCCGTTCCGGCTTTATACAAAACAATCTCTGCTCTCCGCCCAGTTATAACGAAAACAGCCTCAAAAAGCAACCACCTCCCCCGCCATGTGCATAAACCGGACGGCAAAAGAAACAGACCCTATCTCAAAGTTAATGATAAGTCCGCATCAGCCCACTCAAAATTCCCTGAACTTTCACTCTCCCGGCCGGCAGGCGTCTTGTCTCATAATCTTTGTTCATCGGAATAAGCAAAACATCAGCCCCGTCCCGCTTAAAAATTTTGAGCGTTGCTTCGGCATCATCAACCAAAGCCACCACAATATCCCCGTTGTTCGCCGTTTCGGCTTTTTTGATAATCACCGTATCTCCGTCAAAAATGCCCCCCTCAATCATCGATTCGCCCTCGATTGTCAGCGCATAAAATTGTCCGCTGCGCACCATTTCAAAGGGCACCGGAACCGTCTCCGTCTCATTGGCAATAGCCTCAATCGGCGTCCCCGCGGCAATTTTCCCGTAAAGCGGAATCTGAGCCGCACTGTTCTGCAAAGCGACTTCACGTTTTTTTTCTTCCTCAACAATTGCCCGCGGCTTGAACTTTGGCATACGCACCACTTCCAAAGCCCGCGCTTTATGGGGAAGCCGGCGGATAAACTCGCGCTCGACCAGCGATTCGATAAGCGCATGAATACCTGACTTCGATTTCAGCCCGACAGCCGCCTTCATTTCTTCAAAAGACGGAGCACAGCCAGTCTCTTTCAAAACCTTGTTAATATACATCAAAAGCTTGTATTGTTTCTCCGTCAGCATTCCGAACTCCATAAAAAAGTAGAACATTTTGTACTAAAAATGTTCTACATCATTTATTTTTGTTCGTCAAGATTTATCTTCCGTTATTATTCACATAAGCCCGCGCCAACATCTGCGGAGAAACCTGAAACGACTTTTTCTCTGTCTTTTTACCGTCACTGGCCGCCAGCAGCCTGGCCTCTTCCAGCGTCACATCATGCCCCTGATAAGCCGAAAGCAAATTCAGATAATCCTGATAAATCTCCGGATTCTTGTCCATCAGTGACAACTCGCGCATTGTCGTAATTGAATGCGGCTCTTTATAATGTTTTTTGGCAAATTCATAAGCCTTTTTGCCGGAACCGGACTTGAAAACGGACGGATACGCCGCTGCCAGTACATCAATATATCCGGCTGAATTAATCTCTTTCAGAGACTTTCCTTCCAGCGTCCGGCTGATATTGCCAAAACCGCCGACGGCAATATGCCGGGAACACCACATACCGATAATCGCCCACGACACATCTTTCACGTCAATATTGTTCTTTGCCAGTGTGGAAACAATCTTCTTCCACCCTTCTTCATCAAAAGAAACATAGGCATCGGATCCGAAATCACGCTGCACGCTGAGAGCCTCGACCGGGTTTGCCTCACCGTCTTCGGTAAATTTCTGCTTATAATCACTGACAATAAAACGGCTCATCTCCCGGCGACTTTTGCTCCCGACATGAAAGACCAGATTTCCTTTCTCGGCATATTCGCTTTTCATCGCAGCCAAAGCCTTGACGGCTCCGTCATTTTTCTCAAAAAACTTCTCCGCCCATGAACTGTATTCATCATGCATCAGGGCATACATCAGCATACTCTGCACATTGGCTTTGTTATACTGCATCGTCCCCGCAAAGGAATTAAAGACGCCGACCGGATTCTGCAGCGACCCGACCTCGCGTTGATACGTCACATCCCAAATAGAATAAGGTGTCGCCCCCTTAAAATCCCTGACCGGATTTCCCCGTTCATCAACCGCCTTATTATGAAACTCTATCAGATTTTTGTCAGTTACGACCTTTTCGGGAACAATTTTCACCATCTCCGGCGTAAGCTCCCGCCGCAAATTCAAAGCCTCGATTTCAAAAGGATGGGAAGAAGCATGCACGGGCTCCACATGAGACACACCGGTCGGAGCCATCGCCGTCGCGGCACCGATAGCCATCATCGCGGCATTATCCCGAACCTTTTGCCCGGTTCGGCTGCCCACTTTTTTCCATCTGCTTTTCAATCTGTTCAGCTTCTCAACCAGTTTTTCTTTTTCCATTCCGTCCCCCCACATCCGTCGTCGAATCAAAAATCATTGTTTCACAATAAATTATAGTGCTTTTTTCATCCGAAATAAAGCCTTTTTTTCATAAAAATCATAATTATTTGTTGAAAATTTATCTGATATTTTTATAGTTTAGCCCTAGATAACATAAAAAAAATAAAAATGGAAGAAAAAAATGACCACAGAAAGCACAATCTACCGGGATTCCCGGCTGGCAAAACTCCAAACCCTTGAAGAAAAGGGCTACAACCCCTATCCTTATTGTTTCAAACCCGACGCTTTTGCCGCTGACTTGCAGGAAAAATACAAAGACCTTACTCCCGGAACCGAGACTGAAGACCGCGTCACCATTGCCGGCCGCGCCATGGCCGTCCGCAATTCCGGCATGTTTATCGACTTAAAAGACATCAGCGGAAAAATTCAGGTTTTCTGCCACAAAAGCCACTTAAGCGAAGATAATCTGGCTCTTCTCAAATGCCTCGACGTCGGAGACATCGTGGGCATCTCGGGCTTCATCCGCCGCACCCCGCGCGGAGAACTCTCGGTCGCGGCTGAAAAATTTGACATTATTTCCAAATCACTGCAGCCCCTGCCCGAAAAATTCCATGGTCTGACAGACATTGAGGCGCGCTACCGGCAACGTTATGTTGATTTTATCGTCAACGACGAGTCCAAAGCCCTCTTTCAAAAACGCTGCCAAATCACCTCGGCCATCCGCCGTTATTTTGAAGACCACGGCTTTCTTGAGGTTGAAACCCCGATACTCCACCCGATTATGGGCGGCGCCAATGCCAAACCGTTCATCACCCACCACAACGCGCTCGACATGGACTTGTTCCTGCGCATTGCCCCCGAACTCTATCTGAAAAGACTGGTTGTCGGCGGGTTTGACCGCGTGTTTGAAATCGGACGCAACTTCCGCAATGAAGGCATTGACAAAAGCCACAATCCGGAGTTCACGGCTCTGGAAGCCTATCAGGCCTACGCTGATTATAATGACATGGCCGAACTCATTCCGAATTTAGTCAGATTTGTCGCCGAAAAAGTCCTGGGCACAACCATCATCACCGTCAACGGGCATGAAATTGACCTCGGCAAACCCTTTGTAAAAAAATCAATGCTTGACCTCATCAAAGAATATACCGGCGCTGACTTCATGCAGGCCGAAACGCTTGAACAGGCCAAAGCGCTTGCCCAGTCCGTCGGTGTCAATGCCTCAGACTGCATTTCATGGGGAAAAGTCGTCTCTGAAGTTTTTGACGCCAAAGTCGAAGAACATCTGATTCAGCCCACGCTCGTCATGGATATGCCGCGCGACATCTCGCCGCTGGCCAAAACACACCGCAGCAACCCGCGGCTGGTTGAGCATTTTGACGCTTACATCGCCGGGATGGAAATCGGCTGCGCCTACTCCGAATTATCCAACCCGCTGGAACAGCGCGCCCGCTTTGATGCCCAATGCGCTGACCGTGAGGCCGGGGATGATGAAGCCCAAATGCTGGATGAAGACTTTATCAATGCGCTTGAAATCGGCTTTCCGCCGTCCGGCGGCATGGGCATGGGCATTGACCGCCTGGCGATTCTGCTGACCGGAGCCGAAAGCATCCGCGATGTCATCGCTTTTCCGACCCTGCGCAAAAGAGACTAAGTCATGACTGACAGAAAGAAAACAAAGGCCGCCCCCGCCACAAAAAAGCGCTCTGCCGCTTTGGGCTGGAAAATCGGTTTCGGCCTTTTCTTTCTGCTTATCCTGTTTTATGCCTGCCACCCGCTGTTTTTCAAACACCAAGATATTATTGATTCAGCCTCAATCGTCAACAGCGAACCACCGGCCGAATACCTTCAGAAAACCCAAACTCGTCCCGCCCCGGCTGACGACATCTCTCCTTATGCTTCGGCCGAAGCCACACTGGAAGAACTCTCCGCTGAAACACTCTCCTCAACCTCTGCCGCAACAAAAAGTCACCCGGCCCGCACAACAAACGATGCCATGACCTCGGCCGATGACATTGCTTACCTGATTGAGGCGTTAAACACCTCGGAAGGTGAAGAATTTATCCCGCCGGAAGAGCTCTCCCCCGCGGAAGAAGAACAACATGACAACCAAAGCTACAAACTCTATGAGGAAGACCTCCCGGACAACATCATTGAAGACGACCTCCACACATCGCCCGCCGGAACAGACAACAACACCCACCACAGTTCACGCAATATCCGGGACATAAACATCGATCTCCGCCACAAACCGCGCTATTTTGGTCCTCAGCCGGTCATTGCCGTCGTCATTGACGATATGGGTGTTAATGTCAACCGCACCCGCGACATCATCTCGCTGCAGGCACCGCTGACCTCGTCATTTCTGACCTACGGCCCCAAATTGCAACAACAAATGGACGAAGCCCGCGCCGCCGGACACGAAATCATGGCCCACGTTCCCATGGAACCACACAAAAACCTTTACACCGCCCCCGATGGCCTGACCACCGGGATGAGTGATGAGGAGCTGAAAAAGAACTTCCGTAAAATGCTCAAAAAATTCCCGGACATCAAAGGGATAAACAATCACATGGGCAGCAAATTCACCGAAAACACTCAAAAAATGTCCGATATCATGGAAATTTTACAGGAACATCATCTGTTCTTCCTGGATTCCAAAACCACCCC
Organism: uncultured Alphaproteobacteria bacterium; assembly: GCA_944391365.1. Classification (GTDB taxonomy): domain Bacteria; phylum Pseudomonadota; class Alphaproteobacteria; order RF32; family CAG-239; genus HGM16780. The sequence continues at coordinate 5,879 of CALXTH010000137.1, forward strand.
GAAATCCGTTGGCAAAAAAACCGCGGCACAATATGGGGTAGACTATGCCCACCGCCACGTTTTTCTGGACAATGACAACAATAAAGCTTATATCCTGAAACAACTGGCCGCAACAGAACGCATCGCCCGCAAAAACGGCTACGCCGTCGCTATCGGCCACCCCAAAAGCCAAACCTACAACGCCTTAAAAGAATGGCTGCCGACGCTGCAAAAAAAAGGCATAAAAATCGTCCACATGAGCGACATCGTTAAAGTTTTAAATTAAGAAATAAGGAGGCCGAAACCTCCTTATCCTGTCACCATTTTGTCAGCACCGGCCGAACATAGTAGCGATAGCCGTCGCCATCACTACCATACACATTACCATTAGGCATATGCACATTGAGGTGACCACCCGCATCACGGTAGGTAGACGACCAATACCGATCTTCCGTCAATTTTGTTCCACCATTTGCCGAAAGTAGACTATTCAATAAAGATTTATTATTGTACATGGTAACAAGCTGGTCCTCGGAAGGTAATGCTCCCTTAACATTACCACAGAATGAGTAGCCCAGACAAGCATTATTACCTGAAGACCAAGTCATTCGCCCTAAATCCTGCATAGCCACATAGAAATTCATATCACTCGTTTTAACCCCGACAACAGTGCCATTACAATAATACAAATCTCCTTGAGCTCCGTTCAAAACCTGCTGCTGACAAGCTCCATTTTTCCACTCATAGCCGCTTGCACACGTGCATTGAGTATATTTTCCACCGCAGGCGGAGCCTGCGCCACCGGCGTAGCCGGTCCCCGTACAAGTGTATTGATAAGAAGACGAACAGGAAAGGGTGCAACTACTCCCGTTCCACGTATAATTTGTTGCACAATTACATGTTTTATACTTTCCGCCGCAAGGCTGCCCTGAACCACCGGAATATCCCATTCCGGTACAAGTGTATTTAAAACCGTTCTTCTCACAAACCGCGGCTTCATCTTCGGCACAAAACCATCCGTTGCCAAACGGGCACTTAACCCCTTTCCCTCCATCACACGAACTTGCTGTATAACCAAGCGCTGCACAATCTTCTGTCACCACGCATTGCCCAAAAGCCAAACCGGGAAGACAGGACAAACTCGTTCCTAAGAATAAATAAACTTGAAACTTCATGACACACATCCTTTATAACATCACACCAGGATAGTATATCATACTTCAAAATTATTGTAAATTACAAATTCAATATAAAGACAAAAAAATGATGTAAAAAGAAAGACCGGCTCTACCAACTTGACGAAAAGGTTCAAAATTTTTCCTGAGCCTTTATCTCTGTAGGGGCACAATCCGCACGCAGTGCACTTCAAGCCCCAATCAACCAACAGTTAAGAGATGGGGTGAAGCTGCCTCAGCTTCCGCCAGCTTGCAACAGCGTTCCTCCCCTTAATTCCGTTAAGGGGAGGATAGGAAGGGTTTATAAAAATCATCTAAATTGTCATTGCGAGGAGACCGCTAGGTCGACGCGGCAATCCATCATAATATAAATGGATCGCCACGGCGAATAAATTCGCCTCGCGATGACAACCCTTTGTTCCTCCCTTCACTCTCCGCCAACGCTATCTAAGCATCGCGCCTCATTAGCCGCCGGACAAGCTACCGCTAACCGACCGGGTCAAGCTGCGCCAGCTTGGAGGAGAATTTGGCGAAAATCTTTCTCGGTCAGAACTTCGGGCAAAACCACTCCGTACGGAAATTTCGGACTAAAAATAACATAAAACGGAATCCCCGCCCGACCATATCGGGACATAAAAGCCAAAACATCCGGATTATAATCCGTCCAGTCAACATCTATGACTTTAATATCATCATGCTGAATCATCGCCGCAATAAACGGACTTTTGAAAACGGTATAATCATTAAATTTGCAGGTCAGACACCACTCAGCCCCGACACGCACCAGAACAACCTGCCCCTGCGCCACCAAACGCTCAATTTCGGCATAATCAATGGGCGCCGGAGCCTCTGCCCGGACAGTTGCAGCATGCCGGGAAAACTGCGCCCCGATCCAAAACATCATTCCCAGCAGCAAAAAAAGATTAACTCCGGCAATTGAGCGGAAAATAAGCTTTTTCACCCCCTGCTTAACCTGCCGTTCCATCTTCAAAAGCGCCAAACGCTCAGCCACGGCTTTCCGAAACAACAGCAACAGCCAGAAAAAAACAAGCGCACCAATCAACCCGGCCAAAGCCCGACCGGAAACCTGAACACCGATAAGCGACAGCAACCAGATTATTGTCAAAAGCATCAAAAACGCCATAAAGAGCTCAAGCTTCTTCATCCATTTTCCGGGCTTGGGCATCAACACTGCCACCCCCGGCATCCGCCAAAACAAAAGATACGGCAGAGAAAGGCCGAAAGCAACGGCCGCCATAACCAAAACAAACTCCGCCGCCCCGCCGCATAAAGCAAAACCAACCGCCGTTGCCAGATACGGCGCTGTACATGACGTTGACATCAACACCACCAGCCCGCCGGCCAAAAGATATTTGAGACTATCCTCATTTTTCCCGACAAAATATTTTTGCACAAAAGCCGGCACCCTGATCTCATAAATTCCACAAATCTGAGCCAAAAACAACACCATGGCGAACAACATAAACACCAGGAAATACGGGCTTTGAAACTGAATTCCCCATCCCAGCGCCGCCCCGGCAGACTTTACCGCCAACAAAACAAGAATCAGAAAAGCAAACGCAATCCAAATTCCGACCAGCGTATAAGCAAAACTCCTCTGGACCTTTTCGCGTTTTTCTGCGCCAAATGCCGCCAAAGACATCAACTTCAAAGCCAACACCGGAAAAACACAAGGCATAAAATTCAGCAAAAATCCGCCCAACACGGCAAAAAGCAAAATTCCGCCGCCGATTCGAACCCCGGTCTTTTCCAAAAGCGGAATTTCCGCCGCCTCCAATGTCTTTTTAACCGCCCGGTTGTCCGCCCATGAAACAATAACCGTAAACAGCCGCCCGGACAAATCCGCATCCTGACGCTTTGCCGTCAGAAAAACATCAACATCATCACCCTGAACACTCATCCGCGGCTCTGCAAAACCAATGTCATATTCATCATCGACAAACACATCCAGCGCCGCCGGATTCTTTGCTGTCCGCAATTGCAAATGCAGCTCGTTCTGCCCGTCTGCCCCCTGCGCCGCCGCCAAAGACAAAATCTCCACATCCGGATTCTCGGCTTCCGGCAAAGCCAAAAAAGACTGCGTAATAAAGTTGCTTGCCGTCGATTCATAACCAAACCCGGATGGCAGAAAGAGCTCCGGCGTCAAAGTCTCAGTCTGACACCCCTGCTCATCACAAACATCAACCGCCACCTGCGCTCTTAAATCCAAAGATGCCGCCGGATTTTTCACCTTCAACAAAACCGGAAGCGCAAAATCGCCGCCCCGGCCGCCCTCTCCCACAGGACCTTCGCGCTTTGGCACCGGCAAAAACACCGCCCAGCTTTCAAGATTATCAGATTGAAAATCCAAAAACGGCTTGCCCCCGCCGACCAATTTAACAAATTTTCCCTCCGGCACAGATAAATGAACCGCTGCTTTTATCTCTTTTTGGTCATTTAATGTCGTTTCCGCCGTAATCAGCCGCGCCGCCGTTTCATCGCTTCCGCCCTTAGTCCATGCACCGTTTCCGCCGCCCCCGCTAAGAGGATCCTCCGATTGCCGCCCGTAAAGGAAAAACTCTTCCGCCCCCAGACGGGAAAACAAATCACCCAACTGCCGCAAAGGTTCACTCCGCTCGTTATCAAACAAACGCTCCCTGCGGAATTTTTCCAGATAAGCCCACCCGTCCCGCGGCTGCGAGCTATAAGACACCACGGTCTTAAAATCCGTAATCACCACCGTATCCGGCGAATCAATATACGGGAGCTGATCCGGCATTTCATACTGCTGTTCATCCAAAACCAGCGGCGGGTCCTCCGGAACCAGAAAGCTGGCCATAACCTGATCATAGAGATTTGAAAAAAAGCGATAAAACTTGACCCCGTCACGAATTGTCTGCTCCCGGTCATACAAATCATTGCCCCGCAAGTCAGGAAAAAACCGCTGCACATCCTCACTCAAATCCGCATTAATCTCATTCCCCGGATAGGCCTCATCAAAATAACTGCCGATTGTCATAATACTCTCAACCTGTTCGCCAAAAGAGGCCTGACGGGGTTCATCCCCCTCCTCCAAAGCCAGAACAACATTCCCGGGAGGCGTTTCCACTGGCGATTCGGTCTCTGCCGCCACCGCCGGAAACGCAAAAAAAGCTGCAAAAATTAAAAGATAAGCAATTTTTTTCATGTATTTCTTCATTTTATATAAAAATAATGATTTTAATCTAAGTTATTTTGTGTTAGAATACAAGTGTTGAGTAAGTAAAAAGTATTTTCTGTGAAAGATAGAAAGATGTTCAAACTCGATAGCGGAAACCTGACCGGCAAATGCCTGATTTCATCACCTTATATGGAAGACGAGCACTTCGGCCGTTCCCTGATATATATCTGCTCCCACAGCAAAGACGGAGCAATGGGTTTTGTCATAAATAAAAAAATAAGGGAATTTTCATTCGCCGATCTGGCCAGCCAGCTCCCGATAAAAACATTTAATCCGGAGCAGAACATAGACCTTCACCAGGGCGGACCGCTGGAAAGGATTCGGGGCTTTGTCATCCATTCCACAGATTACGTCAAGGCAGATACGGTTGTCATTGACAACAACATCGCCATCTCCTCGTCTCTTGACATCATCAACGATATTGCTTTCGGCATGGGCCCCCGGGACAACATCATCGCACTCGGATACTCAAGCTGGCGCCCGCATCAGTTGGAACAGGAAATCATCAACAACGACTGGCTGATTACCGACACCAAACCCGAGCTGATCTTCCGAACCAAAGATGAAGACAAATGGGAAAAAGCCCTAAACGAGATCGGTATCGCCCCGGCCAACTTCTCATCTTTCTCCGGACACGCCTGAACACTACCAACCCCACCGAACAAGACCAACCGGATACCAACAACAACCAACAAAAAAACAAACCGGAAAATTCATTCCCCTCCGAGAACCGAAGCATCCAACGACTTCAATTCCTGTTCCTGGAGCATTTCCTTTGCCTGCATAAAAGATTTCTGCGCATCGGCATTTCCATAATCCTTAAAGAACTGCGCCCCGGTCAGCACAATCATCCCAAGCAGCAAAATATAGACAATCAAACGCATGGAGCCTCCGAAAAAAATATCTTGGACAATTTCATTAAACATAAGAAACGGCTCATAAATCAAGCAAAAGAAAAACTTATCCAGATATATCAACAAAAAAGATGATAAAAAAAGCTTGCATAATTAAATAAAATAGTTTATTAGATACTCTGTCTTAAATCAATAGGTCATGGTCCCATCGTCTAGTGGCCTAGGACATCGCCCTCTCACGGCGGTAACGCGAGTTCGAGTCTCGCTGGGATCACCACTAAAAAAAGCGCCTTAATGGCGCTTTTTTTAGTGGTGATGCGCAGCGGAGTTATTGTTGCGAGCCAAATTGGTTTGGGCGAAGCAATAATTACGAAGCAAGTGACCGAAGCGAAGTTGTTGAGCCGTTGGCGAAACTTACGCAGCAAGATACCATTTCAAGCGGCAGGTATAAAAACTGCCGTTTTTCTTTTATAAATCAAGCACTTAACCGAAAAGTTCCACGGGTTCTACGTCAAGTACCCGAAGCGTAGTTGGCGCGCACTAGAAAAGATTTACGACTGATTATCATTTTTATTGATATGCTTTATAAAATGAACTATCATTTAAGCAGTGCAAATTTGAACCCAAGGAAAAGAATGCAGAAATCTTCCGAAAAATGGCTGATTTGGGCCAAAGAAATTCAAGCAATTGCTCAAAACGGACTGACATATACCAAAGACGTTTTTGATCAGGAACGTTTTGAAAGATTAAGAGAAATATCCGCAGAAATCATGAGCTGTTACAGTGGACTTCCCATTAAAACCGTCAAAAATTTATTTTGTAACGAGATTGGTTTTCAAACCCCTAAACTGGATACAAGAGCCGTTATTTTTGAAGATAATAAAATTCTTCTTGTGAAAGAAAATGACGGACATTGGTCTCTGCCCGGCGGATGGGTGGATTTTGATCAGACAATCAAGACCAATACGGAAAAAGAAGTCAAAGAAGAAGCCGGTCTGGATGCTAAAGCAATCAGGATTTTAGCCGTTCACGACAGAAATCAGCACAACAAACCGCCCTACGCTTACAATGTCTGCAAATTTTTTATTCTATGTGAAGGACAAGGTGGTTGTTTCCAAAAAAATATGGAAACGATAGAGAGTAAATTCTTTTCATTTGAAGAACTTCCAGACCTTGCCGAAGAAAAAAATACCAAAGAACAAATTGAAATGTGTTTTAAAGCTTATAATAATCCTCACTGGATACCTGAATTTGATTAATTCCGTTCTATAAACGCGTGAATATTTTATTTTTGTTATAAATTTTGATTTTTTGGTTTTTAATTTTACCGATTTAAAATATAATTGGCTCGTTATCAATTCTTTATGATGAATAGATTGGAATGGATATATTTAATTTTTAGCAATCATTTGCTATTTAGGGTGCCGTCGAAATAGCATTAATCAGCTTAATCGGATAAAAATTAAGAAAAGCAATAATATGAAAATCATTGAGATAAAAGAAAGAACACCTTTATTGATTGAGAAACTGCTCAATATCTGGGAAACTTCAGTCAAAGCAACACATTTGTTTTTATCCTCCAAAGAAATAAATGAGATTAAACAATATGTTCCACAGGCCTTAAATAATGTTCCTGTTTTGGTCGTTGCAGAAAATGAAAATGGAATTCCGACCGGTTTTATGGGAATTTCCGGACAAATGCTTGAAATGCTGTTTATTTCAGATGAAAACCGGGGTCAAGGAATAGGCAAACTGTTACTGCAATACGGCATCAAAAATTATTCCGTAAACAAACTTGCCGTCAATGAACAGAATCCTCTCGCCAAAGACTTTTACGAGCACATGGGCTTCACGGTCTATAAAAGAACCGAGCTGGACGAACAAGGCACCCCCTATCCCTTATTATATATGAAAAAGAATTGATAAATCCGGCCTGAATAAAATAATCTGTCTTGTGAGCTCGAAAACAGAGAATTTTGCAATATTGCGGGTTGCTCGGAACCATCCTTCTCGACAAGAACTTTCACATACCCTGATATTCACCCGGCAAACACGCATTGCATTTTTTGGCTAAATTATGAAGATATAAATTCATAATCCGCTCCCCGGAAGATTTTGAAGCATTTTGCTCAACCGGAACATTCTGCAAAAGTAAATAAATTTTTTATTTGCAAATGATGAGCTTAAGCATCGCCAATCTGTCATAAACAAACAGTCTTCCGGCGTACCTTTATCTGACACCCCAAGAACATAAAAATTTTATGTCCGCCTTTATTTTTAACCGAAAATATTTTTTGCAAAAAACGTTTTATTTTATATTTCCGCCTAAATTGACAAACCCTGGAATCACATAAGACCAAAGATGGCTGCCTTATCGCCTCAGCTGTCCCGACATTCAACAGCTTTACATTATTCTTATCAAGAAATTCCACAAAATTATCATAGAGAGACAAATATTTTTTATTCATTTCATCATACGAACAAAAATCATATATTTTCTCAATATCCGGCTCCTTTAACAACTCGGGATCCCACGGGATGCCCAAAAATTCAGACATTTCCCTGGCCCGGGAATCTCCATTCATAATAACCGCCGGAACACCGCTGTTTAACGCACAAATAGCTCCGTGGACACGCAATCCCACAAAAAAATCATATTTAGAAAGTTCCCTTTTCCATTCTTCCATATTAGAAAAAACATAAATCCGGTTAGAATATATTTTTTTGATTTGCTTATAAAACCGTTCTCTATTTTCCAATTTGTTAAAAGAAATCAATTTTATAAGAGACTGCTCCCAAGCCTGACTGTCCTGCAAAAAAATTCCACACCTGTTCTGCGATAAAAAAGAATCCGACAATCCTGATGAGGAGGCTATTTTCAAATCTCTGCTAAATGCCTTTTTCTCTATTTTCTTTCGTTCTCTTCCCTGTTCAAAAAAAGACGGACAACCAATAACCCTCGTATTATTAACGCCGATTTGCTTTAAAACTTCCTGCGTATAATACCCTCTACACCCTATTTCTACCGTCCGCTCAGACAACTCCTGAAGAAAACGAATCAAATTCGGATCAAGTTTTTTATAAAACAACGGATCATAACCATTAAAAGAATTAGCCCCCAATCCGGCAACAATAACCGGCTTATTGAGCTTTTTGATAAAATTCAGTATATGACCATAAGGCAGCTTTAACCCATAAGATTCCGCAATTCTGATTTGATCCTGCAAAATCAAAAAAACATGAGAACATTCATTATTGACTTTGTCAATATCCGCATCCTGATTCGAAAAATCATATTCATAAATATTCTTGATATGCAAATCCGACTCAACAGAACACCCCAACTCTTTCATCAAAGCATAAGTAATATAAGAATTACCTGTATTTCCGGCAACACTTTTCATAAAAGAGGCGTAATCAGAAACATCTTCATCAGTCAGACAAATATTACTATTTATAAAAAACGGCCTCACCTGATCCCCCTTTTCACCTCTTATTTGCATAAATCAGATAACCAATCTGCTCACCACATAAAAAACTTTGTCAAATTTACTGTAGCTATATGGAATATATTATTAAACTACCGCCAAACGTCAAGAATAATTACTCTATTATCAACAAACATTTTTGAAAAACAACAACAAAAAAAAGAAGCTGATAGATACACAAAAAGAGCACTGTATTTGGTACAGTGCCCTTTTGTAAAAACAGACTCAAAATCAATGATTCAACATTGCTTTTTCCCAAGTTGTCAGACCGATTTTACTCCAGTCGACCGGAATATGCTCAACAATCTGCATCTCTGCAATATAACTGTCCTTGATATTTTCCAAAATCGTCTCGACCATAATCACACCGCTGGCCTTACGCAGTTTGTCACGCACCTCGGGATGAATATAGTCCAGAGTAATTTTCTCCTAGGAAAAAAAAAAAAAAACAGCTTGATCCCCGCCGTCATAAACAACTTTCGGATGCTCCGGACTATTTTTCTTGGCCTCAATAAAGATATAAAGCTCACCTTCTTCGCCTTCGGCCACCACAAATTTGTTTTCTTTGGTAAAACTAGCGGCCATTGGCTTTTTCCATCATTTTCATCTTCAAAACATCATTGCTTTTGTTTTGATTTTCCATCCGGCGCAGAGTCTTCATAAACACACTGCATGCCGCCACCGAACCAAAAGTCACCACACCGAGAGCCCGGGCATTATCGGCAACACCCTCAATAGCCACACCGGCATGCCCGTCATCACCGACAATCTTCCGCGCTTCAAACTTCCCGTTTCCGAAACAAGCCACAGCCGCCGCCCCACAGGCATAAGCCACCAGATTGTTTTTCACATGAGCAGCCAGCTTTACATTTTTTGCCTTTTCGGCCAATCTGTTCAAATCCATTGATTTTCTCCCCTATTCAACTGTTTTCTTATAAAAACTATACCACATTAGACAAAAACAGTCAAATAAAATATTTTAACGTAATAGCTTTATCATAAAGGAATTAAAGATTATTTAACATCGCAATATCCAAGTTAACCACAAAAAAAAAATCCGCCGCAGCCCCCTGACCTGACATTCCGGAGCTCTGCGGCAGATTTCACTTTTTTGACAGAAATTAAAATTTAATTAAATGGGCAATGAAATTCTTCACAAAATCAGCACGCACATTCTGATAATCCAAATAATAAGCATGCTCCCAGACATCAACCGTCATCAACGGCTTCAGACCATGAGCAAGCGGGGTATCGGCGTTTGAGGTTTTCATCACCCGCAGCTTCCCCTCATCATCTTCCGCCAGCCATGCCCAGCCGGACCCGAACTGCGATGTTGCCGCATTCAAAAACGCCTCACAAAAAGCATCATAAGAACCAAAAGCCGCTTCAATTTTTTTCAGCAAAGCTCCCTTGGGCGCCTTTCCTCCATCCGGAGACATACAGTGCCAGAAAAAGTTATGATTCCATGCTTGTGCCGCATTATTGAATATCGCCTGATATTTTGGTTCACCGGCCGTTTCTTTGATGATCTCTTCCAGCGTCAGATCCGCAAACGGCGTTTCCACTATCAGTTTATTCAGATTATCAACATATGCCCGGTGATGTTTGCCATAATGGAAAGCCATCGTCGTCGCTGAAATATAAGGTTCCAAAGCATCTTCCGCATAAGGCAGAGAGGGAAATTCAATCGCCATATCACAACTCCTTTCTAAAAAAATTATTGGTTCTGCTGTTTAATATAATTGTTTGTTCCGATTTCATCAAGCGTTTGTTGCATTTTGTGCGCTTCTTCCTGTTGAGCGCGTTTTTCACGATTGTCGTCCACAATTTCAAAAGTCTTTTGTTCCTTGAACATCTCCGAGATTTTGTCCTGAATTTCCTCAATCTTCGCCCGCACCATCAGCAAAGCCTGTTCCAAAGCCTCCCGTCGCTGTTGATAACGCTTAAAATAGGCGCCGAAATCCCCGACTTCCGGATTTTTTTCGGAAAACGCCTTTTCCCGCGCCAATTCATCCTCCAAGAACTTAATCCCTGCCAGAATTTTTTCTTCCGTATCCAACTGCTCGTTTAACAACTTGCGCTGCTCATCAATATTAAACTTCTGCACCCTGACCAGCGTTTTTAAGGAACTCTTCGCCATTTATCAGCCTGCCTCCCTTACGGCTGAAAAGGAGTCGCCAGAATTTCAGCCAGTTGCTGATACCCCTCGGCCAGAGTCACTTTTTCGTTTTTCTTCTGACTCAGAAATTCCTCTATCTTCGGATAATAGAAAATCGCCTCATCCACCTCCGGGTTTGACCCTTTTTTATAAGCACCGAGCCGAATAAGCTCAGCCATATCTTCATAAGCGGCAATATACTTGCGGGCCTTGGCGACTAAGGCATATTCCTCAGGCGTATCACAATCCGGCATCGTACGGGAAATTGAACGCAGAATATTAATCGCCGGATATCTGTTCCGCTCGGCAATTGCCCGATCAAGCACAATATGCCCGTCCAAAATACCACGCACCGCATCAGCCACCGGCTCATTATGATCATCTCCGTCGACCAAAACCGTAAACAACCCGGTAATTGTCCCCGTTCCGGCACCGGGACCGGCCCGCTCCAACAATCGCGGCAACTCGGCAAACACACTCGGCGTATATCCCTTTGAGGCCGGAGGCTCACCGACACTCAGCGAAATCTCGCGTTGCGCCATGGCAAAACGGGTGATCGAATCCATCATACACAAAACATTTTTGTTCTGATCCCGAAAATATTCCGCCACGGCCATAGTTGTATACGCGGCCCGCCGACGCATTAACGGACTTTCATCCGAAGTTGCCAGCACCAGAACCGACTTGGCCAACCCTTCGGAACCAAGCACATCCTCGACAAACTCCTTTGCTTCGCGCCCGCGTTCACCCACCAGACCAATAACCGCAATATCCGAGTCGGTATTTTTAGCCATCATTGACACCAGGGTTGATTTTCCCACACCCGAACCGGCAAAAATGCCCATACGCTGCCCTTTGCACACGGTCAGAAATGTATTCACCGCCCGCACGCCAAGGTCAACCTTTCCCTTCACCCGGTCACGAAACTGCGCCGGTGGCGGCGAATTTTTAATCAGATACGGCCGGCTGCCC
>CALXTH010000138.1 GCA_944391365.1 uncultured Alphaproteobacteria bacterium
GCCCCATAAATTGAACAGTTCACAACACCGGGCTTTAAGCCAAACTTAAAGAGACAGCACCGGACGAACATAATCGCTGGCGCCGTAGTTGCTGCCACCCTGATTGCCATTAGACATATTCACGACGGAGAAGGAACCATGGTTGGTAGACGACCAATACCAGCTTTCTGTCAATTTTTGTCCTCCTGCCGCGGTGCTCAGACTGTTAATCTTCGATTTATTGCTATAAATTGTCAATAATTCATCTTTAGTAGGTATTCTACCTTTACCACAGAACGCTCTGGCAGCCTGAGAATTTGCATTATTCCAATTCATAGTTTGGCTGCCGTTATATGTTGCATTCTCAATCGCCACAAAGAAGCCCATACCACTGGCACGAACAGCAACAATCTTACCGTCGCAATAATACTGGTCTCCGACAATGCCCTCCGTCGGCGTCTCTTTCTGACAATTCCCGTCTTTCCACTCATAGCCGCTTGCACACGTGCATTGAGCATATTTGCCACCGCAGGCGGAGCCTGCACCACCAGCGTAGCCGGTACCTATGCAAGTCAAAGTAAAACCATATTTATTGCAGAATGATTTTTCACACTCTTCTTCATTTACCCCCAAACACGCCCACTTGTTGCCGAACGGACACTTGACACCCTTGCCGCCATTGCAGGAGGTTTCTGTATAACCCAAAGTCGCACAGTCTTGCGTCGCCACACATTGAGCATTTACAGTTAAAGGGATAAAGGACAAACTCGTCCCAAAAAGTAAAAATTTAATTTTCATGACACACCTCTTTAATGATACAGTTTCATACAAAGAAAAGTATATCATAATTAAATTTTATTGTAAATTATAAATTCAAAATAGAACCTAAAATTTTGACAAATAAAAAATCCCGTGTTCTTAAAACACAGGAAATCCAACAACAAAGCGACCGGGTGAAGCTGCGCCAGCTTCCCACAGCCGGTTTTCCCAACTGCATAATCAGAATATTATAATGGGAGAGCTTTGGCAAGCTATTTTTGATGTAATCACGAATTTGGAATTTTCAAGGTAAGAGAAAAAGGAACAAGCCACAGCGTCCCTCCCCTTGATAGAGAGGGAAATGTTCTCTTTTCACCCTCTACCAACTCTATCTGAGCATCGCGCCTCATTAGCCGCCGGACAAGCTACCACAAACCGATGGCCCCACCGCCTCGGTGGGGCCTCAGCTTCCGGACCCTAAAGCTGTCTGAATCTGAGCAATTGCGGAACATGACATTGGCCGATAACAAACACATTTCTCTTCGTTATCAGCTTCATCAAACCATACCCGCCGGTCAGAAACGGCACTCAAAAACAACCCGCCTGAAAATATTTTTCCCAGCCTGAAACGCCGTACCCAGTCAAAAGTCTTTGCCTTGCCCAGCAAAAAATCAACCTCTTCCCCGACATCAAGCCGCCGGACAAACTGAACTTCATCCTCCGGCAGACAATAAACCGCCTCATCCAGCAAAGCATAAAGAAGAATAAAGTTTTGCTCTTTCTGACGGGCTTTCATACAAAGCAGCCTGCTGCTGAAAACACCACCATCCTGCTTCCCGGCAATAAAACGGAAACTTTCCGGAACATCATCTTTTCCGACTCTGATTTCCGCCGGCAGAATTGTCCCGGGCATCCCCGTCAGGCCATAAGTATCAGCCTCGGCACAAAGAAAATCAGCCACCTTGTTCAGACGAATCATTTTTCTTTCATAAAAAACAGCCTTATTCACATAAAGGATAAATGCAGACATAACAATAAAAATTTAATGATAAAAAACAAACCTTGAATAACATTTTTTAGACAAAATGTCAAATAAAAATTATACCCCTGATGTCTTTTTGAACCCGACCGCCACCAAATATTCTTCCGGTGACCCTGCCCGGCTGGCATCCGGCTTGGCATGCGAAACTTTCTTAAAATTCTTATTAAAAGCCGCCAACAGCGTATCTCCCACTCTACCTTTAAAAACCTTGTTAATAAAAATTCCGCCCTCAGCCAAAACCTCTTTGGCAAAAACATACGCCGCCTCCGCCAGGGCAATTGTCCGCAAATGATCTGTCTGCTGGTGCCCGGTCGTATTAGCCGCCATATCGCTCATGACAATATCCGCTTCACCGTCAAGTAATTCTTTCAGACGCTCCGCGGCCCCCGGCTCGGTAAAATCCTGCTGAACAAGCACGGCACCTTCAATCGGTTTTGTTTCCAGAAGATCCATACCGACAACTTTTCCGGCGCCTTTATTGCGCAGAACCGCCACCTGCGTCCAGCCGCCCGGCGCACAGCCCAAATCAACAATCCGCTTTCCCCTTCCCAGAAAATGAAATTTTTCATCCAGTTGAATCAGCTTAAACGCCGCCCGGGAACGATAACCGCGGCGCTGCGCCTCCACAACATACGGATCATTAAGCTGCCGGTTCAGCCACTTGACTGAAGACTTGCTCCGCGACTTCGCCGTTTTGACTCTGACGGCCAGCGTCTTTCTTCCCCGGACTTCTTTAGCTGATTTGGTTAATTTTGTCATTTCGGATCAACTCTTCCACAATACCGTCTTTGGCGCTGCGCAGGGACGCAATAATCGTATCAACACCAAGCC
>CALXTH010000139.1 GCA_944391365.1 uncultured Alphaproteobacteria bacterium
TGTACCGGGACGGGATATTCCGGTGGTTCGGGGCAGCCTTGCGGCGGAAAATATAAAACATGTAATTGTGCAACAAATTATACTTGGAACGGAAATAGTTGCGCCCTTTCTTGTTCGTCTTCTTATAAATATACCTGTACCGGTACCGGCTACGCCGGTGGCGCAGGCACTGCCTGCGGTGGAAAATATACTCAATGCGCCTGTGCCAGCGGCTATGAATGGAAAAACGGAAGTTGTCAGAAACAAATCTTAAATGGGGCACAGGGAGATTTGTATTATTGTGATGGTAAAGTTGTTGGCGTTAAAACATCGGGAATGAACTTCTATGTTGCAATGCAGGATTTGGATAATACATTTTGGGCGGAGGCTAATAGGCTATGTCAAAACTACACATTCTGCAACAATGCTAAAGGTACTCTGCCGTCAGCCAATCAATTAATAACAGTAAGTGACAACAAAACGACAATTAACAATTTGTTATTGAGCAACGGAGGAACCGAAATAACAGAAGACTGGTATTGGTCGTCTACTCGTGAAAACTACACCAATCATACCTACTACATCGTGAATATGTCTCTCAGAAATGATAGAGATTATGCCAACTATTACAGTTACTACTACGTTCGCCCGGTACTCACCTCATGGTAACCAAAAGGCTCGGCAAACACCGAGCCCTTTTTCTCTCCGCCAGCACAATCTGAGCAACGCGCCTCCTGTGCCCCGATCTCTCAATAGCTAACCGATGGGATCGACCTGCCTCAGACCGCGGCACAAGGCGCACGCAGTGCGTTTCTTTGCCTCGATCTCTCCGCCGCTAACCGACCGGATCAAACGGCGCCCGTTTGCAACAGCGTCCCTCCCCTTAATTCCGTTAAGGGGAGGGCAGAAAGGGTTTATAAAAATAAATCCAAAGTCATTGCGAGGAGACCGCTAGGTCGACGCGGCAATCCATAAAAAATAAATCTGCTGTCATTCCCCGACTTGATCGGGGAATCCAGGTCCAGCAAAAAACTTCACAGCCGTAGGCTGTGTCCAAATTCACCTCTCTTAGGAAAGAGGTTGCCCACAAGGGCGGGTGAGTATGATTCAAAATAGTCATACTCACACATCCTGTTATTGTAAAAACTGACGTAGAAAAACAATCTTCAGATTGTTTTTTTTTCCTCACACCTTAAATCCTGATGGTAACACCGGGATTTAAGCAAAACCTAATAAGAAGCAAGCACCGGACGAACATAGTAGCTGTTGGTGCGATCGTAGCTCCAACCGTAGTTACCACTAGACATATCCACGAAATAGTAGTAATACTCAAAATTTTCACTATCGACGTTAGATGACCAATAATATCTGTTAGACAATTTTGTTCCGTCATTTGTCGATAATAAACTATTAAGAGAAGATTTGTTCTTGTGTATTAAGAGTAATTGATCTTTGGAAGGCAATTTCCCTTTAAGCTCGCTACAGAAACTGTAATTTCGGCTCTTGTTACCTGCAGAACTCCAATCCATAGTACCCAGATCTTTCATTGCAACATAGAAATTCATCTCAGCTACCTTAACCCCGACCACAGTGCCGTTGCAGTAGTACAAATCACCATATGCACCATCAGTAATTTTCTGACAACTTCCGTTTTTCCACTCATAGCCGCTTGCACACGTACATTGAGTATATTTGCTACCGCAGGCAGAGCCTGCGCCACCGGCATAGCCGGTACCCGTACAAGTCAAAGTAAAACCAAGTTCCTGGCAAAGTTTATTTCGAACTTCTTCTTCATTTGTACCTAAACACGCCCATTTGTTCCCGAACGGGCATTTCACGCCTTTGCCGCCGTTGCAGGAGGTTTCAGTATAACCCAAAGTTGCGCAATCCTGTGTCGCCACACATTGAGCATAAGATAAAGTTGGTAAAAAGGACAGACTTGTCCCTAAAAGTAAAAATTTAATTTTCATAACCAAGCTCCATTGTTTTCAAGTTAAAAACAAACTCACCTTTGCTATGAAAACAAAGGTGAGCGGAGCTCTAAACCGTCAAAGCAACGGTCAGGTTTCTTCGTCTACCCGCCGAACTTAACCAGCTAACAGAAGCGTAACACTAATGTAAACATCAATATCAGAGGCTATCTGCGAGTGCTTATTCCACCCACTCCACTCATTAGTGGATATTCGCTTTGAGGTGTTTAGAGACACCACAGCCTGTTTTCCTGACTGCATAATCAGAATATCACAACGGGAGAGCTTTAGCAAGCACTTTTTCATATAATCATGAATTTGGAATTTTCAACCTGACAAAAAGGCTCAGGATTTCTCCTGAGCCCTTTAACTCTCCGCCGGCACAATCTGCACGCAGTGCGTTTCTTTGCCCCGATCTCTCCACCGCTAACCGACCGGATCAAACGGCGCCCGTTTGCTAGCGTTCTGAAGAGCGGGCATTATTCATCAGGGCAGGGTTAACCTGGCGTGATGATTGAGCCTGAGACGACTTTCCGCCAAACTTCATTCCGCGGTTGATCGGTGCGATATAGGGCTTTTTAATCCCCTTGGTCTCCAACTCGCCGAAAACGCGGGAGACTGCTTCATTAGCGGTTGAAATTTCTTCTTTAACGGCTTCGTCTTTGTCTTTTTTGTTGTCATAACCCTGAATTTTGTCCGCCAGATCACGCTCAACCTGCTTTTGCTGAATGGGAAGAATGGCCTGAAAAATCTCGCCCATATCCTCCTTTGAGATGGCATTCATCGTCTTGTCCAAATCAAGCGGCCGGCCTTGCCCGCTGAAACGGGCTTTGATGGCATTGATTTCCTCTTCGGTAAAAATCTGGCTTTCGGGTTTCAAAACCTGCCCGAGCGTCACACTGCGCGGACTGTCCAGCTCGCCGCCGCGATAAGCCTCAAACACTTTTTCCAGCGCATAAGCCGAACCGATGGCGTTTTCAGCCTTGCCGGAACGTTTTTCTTCATCCATCATCTTTTTGATGACATCATCATAAGCCTGCTTGAACGGCGTAAAATTATAGTTGCCTTCCAACTCATAAATATAACCCTCCGTCCGGTCACCGACAATGCTTTTGCCCTGCTTGCGCAAATTGGCGCGCATCTGTTGCGCCAAACGCCACTTAAACTTCTGCAAATCGCCGGAAGAAAGCTTTCCCTCCGCCTCGCTCACCATTTTAGCCGCATGCTTTTCATTAATCCCGATACCGATCGGAATAATCCCCATCTGCGCACAGCGAATACGAAAAGTCCCGGCATCATCATCAGTCAGGTCATTGAATTTAATATGCGTATAACCGCGGTCTTTGTGCAGAGAAATAAGTTTGTCCGCCAGAGCGTTGCTGATATTTTTTCCCGGCGGCATGGAATAACCGAGCTCAAGCGAACCGTCTTTCTTTTCTTTGGCCCAGATAACAAAAGCATGCTTGGTCTTAATGCTCCCGTCTTTGCCAATGGCGCCGTCGTCACTGTAATTGTTGGGATTTTCGGAATCATAAACATACCATTTGTCATACCCGTTTTCCGTCTGATGAAAAAAGCTCAACCCCTCTTTTTTGCCCATATTGCGTTGCAAAATATCAAACTCGACTTTATGTTTAAATTCCTTGTAATCATAGCTGAACTTCGGCTCTTCTTTAGGTGCGGGCATATCAAGCGTGGACGCCTCGCCGGGACGGATCGGAAAATCATCATTGGTGGGAGCTTCTGCCGAAAGCAGATTCGGCGCACCGCCTTCGCGGCTGTAAGCAGCATTTTCAGCTTCCCGGCGTTCTTCCTGAGCTGTGGAAAGGTTATCATGCAGCCTTTTATCCAGCCCGTCCGGCAGGCGGATATTTTTGATACCCATTTTTTCAAGTGTGCCGAGCATCTCTGCCAGCTGCTCTTTGGAAACGCCGACATCATCAAAAGTCAGCTGCCCGTCGCTGATCTTAAAAGAAAACGGCGTCGGCTTCAGCTGTTCGACCGCCAGCCTCAGATTTCCGGCGGCATCAGTTTCCAGCGAGGTTTTGACCTCTTCATTCCCCTGGCTTCCGGCCTGAAGGTTGTGCAGGGTCGTAGAAAGCCCGGTATTTCGGACATGGGCGCTCAAAAGGTTTTCCAAAGCGCCGGCTTCGGACTGAACTTCCTGCTTTTGTTTGGAAACAGCCTTCCATTCATTAAAAAGTTTGGCTTTTTCTTCGCCCTCTGCCGTGTGCATTTCGGCCAGCAGGTCAGAACCGCGGACAGATAATTCGCTCAGATGGTCCTTAAGCTGTTTCAGTTTTTCTTCAAGATTCCGCTGAATATCCGCAGGGCTCAAATCACCTTCGCTGCGGGAACGGTTTTGAAAATCATCAAATTCGATTGTTTTATTTCTGTCTGTTTCATCAACCATCTGAATCCTGACCCCTTTTGTAATTTATTTGCTTATATCTTATCACAATTTGACAAAATTTCAATATTTATTTGTATAAAAAAACAGATTTAACAAAACGGTCATTTTTCATAAACCAAACCCCGGCGTTTGAATGCGCCGGGGCTGGATTTTTTCAGAAATACAGGTCGCGTTTACCCTGTCTGATTTGTTCAAGCTTACGGAGAAGATTCTTCTTAAAGACTCCCTCCGGAATTTGTGCAAGCTCACGCTCTATGGCTGCCCGGCATTTTCCGGCAGCTGCGGAAGAAGCATAATCCTCCACATATTCGGCCAGCGTCAAAATGGCATTTGGCGTGCAAAAACGCTTGACAAACCCGGGAACGGCAAACTCCATAAAATGCTCGCCGGTGCGCCCCAAGCGATAACACCCGGTGCAAAATGACGGCAGAAAACCGCTGTCGCACAATTCACCGATGACGGTATCAAGAGAACGGTTGTCATTCAGTTCAAACTGGCTGCGCTTGCGTCCGTGCTCATCATCACAACCGGCATAAGCTCCGACCCCGATGTTTGACCCGGCATCAATCTGGCTGATGCCGTAGCGGATAGCCTGGCGACGCACCCGCATGGGCTCCCGCGCGGTTAAAATCATACCGGTATAAGGCACGCTCAGACGGATAACGGCAATCATCTGCATAAAAGCATCATCACTTGCCGGATGAGGCGGATTGCTGGCCAAAGCCGTATCCAGAGCAGGCTCCATCCGCGGAAAAGAAATCGTATGCGGCCCCACACCAAACCTTTCTTCAAGATGAATGGTGTGGTAAAGCATGGCCATGGTCTCAAATTTGTAATCATAAAGACCAATCAGCGCCCCCATGCCGACATCGTCAATTCCGCCCTCCATCGCCCGGTCAAACGCATACAGCCGCCACAGATAATCAGCCTTCAGCCCCCGGGGATGATATTTTTCATAAGTCGCACGATGATACGTCTCCTGAAAAATCTGATATGTCCCGATTCCTGCGGCTTTGACTCTGCGAAAACCTTCAATATCCAGCGGAGCGGCATTAATGTTGACCCTGCGGATTTCGCCTCTGCCGACCTTTGCGCCATAAACGGTTCTGACTGTTCCGGCAATAAATTCCGGGTCATAAACCGGATGTTCGCCATAAACCAGAATCAGTCGTTTATGCCCTTTTTGCTCCAATGCCCTGACTTCCCGGACAAGCTCGTCTTTTGTCAAAGTTTTGCGCTCCAGTCCGGCGTTGGATGACCGATAACCGCAATAAGAGCAGTCATTGATGCAGTTGTTGCCGACATACAGCGGTGCAAAAAAAACAATCCGGTTGCCGTAAATCCGCTTTTTCAGTTCTTCGGCACCGGCCTTGATTTCCGCAGCGATGTCAGGATCTTTGACGCTGAGCAGCGCCGCAGTCTCTTCCGGCTCCAGTCGCTGTTTGTTCAAAGACTTGGCAATAATGTCCCTGACTTCAAAACGATCAGCCTGCGGACGGGCAAGCAGTGTTTCGATTTTTTCTTCCGGAATAAAGGACTTTAATCCGTCGGTATTAACCCGCGGCAGTCCCTTGCATAATTTAGTGTCCATAATCTCAAAAAATTATAAGTTAAATAATATCCAAAACAGCAGTCACTATATTCCTTTTTTGTATATTTGTCAAGAAAACAGCGGCTGAATTCTAAAAAAACAGAGAAAAACATTATGCTTTTCTCTGTTTTTATTATGCTGAAAATGTTGAAAATCAAAAGACCTAAGCGGCTCCCTTTTGTTTTTTTGCCACTTTGGCTTTGGGCTGACAAGCCTCTTTGCCGGTCTTTTCTTTCTTAAAGCATTCCAGCGTGTGCCAGATATGCTGGTCATATTCCAGGACCGCCCGGTCGGAAGAAAATTTGCCGATACGGGCAACATTCAAGATGGCCTTCTTTGTCCACGATTCTTTATCCTGAAAATCAACGGCCGCTTTCTGAATAGTTTCGTTAAAAGCCTCCAAATCAGCCAGAACAAAGAAATAATCGCGGTTCAGAAGCTCTTCAAAAATCGGCTTGAACAACAGGACATAGTCTTTTTCGCAGAACATGTTGGAATTCAGAGCATTCATAATCCGCTTGATATAATCGCTGCTTTCATAAATTGCACGCGGATTATAAGTACTGCGCCGTTGTTTGATTTCCTCCTCGGTCAGCCCGAACAGATAAAAATTCTCAGGCCCGACTTCTTCTCTGATTTCGATATTGGCGCCGTCCAATGTTCCGATAGTCAGAGCCCCGTTCAGGGCAAACTTCATATTCCCGGTTCCGGACGCCTCAAAACCGGCGGTTGAAATCTGCAGGCTGACATCGGCCGCCGGAATCATAACTTCCGCAAGCGAAACCTTGTAGTCGGGAACAAACACGACTTTCAGCATATCGTTGACCTTCGGATCATTGTTGACGACGCTGGCCACATTATTGATCAGCTTGATGATGAGCTTGGCAAAATTATACGACGGCGCAGCTTTCCCTGCAAAAATATAAGTCCTTGGTGTGGAAAGCTTGACATTGTCTTTGATAATCGACAGATAATCCCCGATAACCTGCAAAATCGTCATCAGCTGACGTTTATATTCATGAATACGTTTGGCATGAACAATAAACATGCTGTCCGGATCGATTAAGATGCCCGAAGTTTTGGAGATTGTCTTAATCAACCGCTTTTTATTATCGCGTTTAACCTTGGCAAAATCCGCCACAAAAGTTTTGTCTTTGACCAGCGGTTCAAGTTTCCTCAACTTATCAAGATCGGTCACCCAGCCGTCGCCGATTTTTTCATCAATCAGCGCGGACAAGGCTGTATTGGCATGCATCAGCCAACGCCGCGGGGTAATGCCGTTGGTCACGTTGATAAATTTCTCCGGCCACAACTCATAAAATTCCGGAACCAGAGAGGTTTTGATCAGTTCGGAATGCAGCCGGGCCACACCGTTGACGGAAAACGAACCGACGATTGACAGATTGGCCATCCGGATAATCTGGTTATCGCCATCGCCCGCCACAATGGTCAGCTTGTTCAGCTTGGCATTGTCATCTCCGATTTTTGACTTGGCAAAATTAATAAAGCGGCGGTTGATTTCATAAATAATCTGCAAATGGCGCGGCAGAATTTTGCCGAGAATACGGGAAGGCCAGGTCTCAAGCGCTTCCGGCAGCAAGGTATGGTTGGTATAGGCAAAGACATGGGTGACAATTTCCCAGGCGTCATCCCATTCCTGTCCGTAAACATCAATCAGCAGCCGCATCATTTCAACAATGGCGAGCGCCGGGTGAGTGTCATTCAGTTGAATGCAAACCTGCTCCGGCAGCTTGTGAAAATCATTGCTCTTTTCCATAAAACGGCGGATAATATCCTGAACGGCACAGGAAACAAAAAAGTATTGCTGAACCAGACGCAGTGCCTTGCCCGATTCGACAGCATCCGACGGATACAAAACTTTCGAGATTGTCTCTGTGCCGATTTTTTCTTTAACGGCTTCCATATACCCGCCTTCATTAAAGATATTAATATCCAGTTCATCATCGGTTTTGGCTGAGAACAGGCGCAGATAATTAACGGATTTTCCTTTATAGCCGACAATCGGAAAAACAAACGGAACAACGTAAAAATGCTGAGTATTCATCCAGATATAGGCGTCTTGTCCGTTAGCATTTTTAATCACTTCGACATCACCGTAAATCGGAATGGTAACGGTGCGGTCATGACGGGCAAACTGCCAGGGCGAGTCCTCACACAGCCACGAGTCCGCCTGTTC
Organism: uncultured Alphaproteobacteria bacterium; assembly: GCA_944391365.1. Taxonomy (GTDB): domain Bacteria; phylum Pseudomonadota; class Alphaproteobacteria; order RF32; family CAG-239; genus HGM16780. The sequence continues at coordinate 8,151 of CALXTH010000139.1, forward strand.
AATCTGGTACCCGTTTTCAAAACGCTGTTTGAACAACCCGAATTGATAGTTGATTCCATATCCGAACCCCGGAATACCGAGAGACGCCATCGAGTCCAGATAGCAGGCGGCCAGCCGGCCCAAACCGCCGTTTCCGAGCGCCGGATCATATTCGGCATCAAAAATTTCCTCCAGGGTAATATCCGGAAATCCCTCGATTCTGATTTCTTTCAGAATATCAAACAAACCGAGATTGTGCAGATTGTTCTCCAGAGAGCGTCCGATAAGATATTCAATGGAAAGATAATAGATTCGCTTGCTGTTATAATGGTTGTAGCGGGCAATCGTTTCATACATCTTGTCCATGGCAAACTCGCGCACCGCCAGGGCAATGGCTTCCAAAGCCTCGTCTTTGCTGATTTCACAAATACGCTTGCCGATAAAATATTTAATGTAATGCTCAATGGAAAGTTTCAGCCTGGCTTTATCCATCTCATTGATAATCAGTTTGGTATCGTCAGATTTTTTCACGGCTTGTTCTCCATAATGTTAACATACAAATTTATCCCAAGTATAAGCGGAATTGTTTGAAATATGGTTAATATAAAATAAGGTTAAAAAGAATTATTTTGCTCGAATATAAAAAAATTATCATTTTATTTAGAAATATCATTGCATAATTCAAACAGCTTAAATATAATCCTAAAGAATTTTTTTGAGATTTTGAGGTCGTAAATGAAAAAAGGTTTTGTATCAGTTTTAATGCTGGCCACAATGCTGTCATCGGCGCCGGTCGGAGCCGAAACAATTTATGAGGCAATGGGGGAGGCCTATACCAACAACCCGACCCTCCAGGCCCAAAGAGCCTATCTGCGCTCCATAGATGAAAATGTCGCCATTGCCCGTTCCGGTTACCGTCCGAATATCTACCTGCAGGGAAGTTATAGCGAGGTCAACTCAAATGATGACGCTTCAATTGATAATGATGGCAATACAGCCAAAAGCATTTCTGCAAATTTAAGTCAGCCGGTTTTCAGCGGCTTCCAGACGGTCAATTCTGTCCGTGCGGCCGACAGTACCGTGCGTGCGGAACAGAATAACCTGATGAACACCGAACAGAATGTTTTGTTGAATGCATCCACCGCATATTTGAATGTTGTGCAAAATGCGGCAATCGTAGAACTACAGAAAAACAACGAAAAGCTTCTGAAAAAAAGACTGGATGAGACGCTTGAACGTTTTAAGGTCGGTGAGGTGACCCGTACCGACGTTTCTCAGGCTAAAGCCCGTTATTCCAGTGCCAAATCCGAGCGGATCAGCTCTGAAGGAGATTTGGAAGCCGCCAGAGCCGAATATGCCCAGATTGTCGGTCATGAGCCTGAAAATCTGAGTGAACCGGGAAACATCAACGAGTTTTTGCCGGCAAACTTTAATGAAGCTTACGAATACGCCAAAGTCAACAGTTATACGATTCGCCAGGCACAGCACATGCTTGACGCACAAAAGTATAATGTAAAGGCTCAGACCGGCGCCCTGTTGCCGACCGTCAACCTTGAAGGCAGCGTCTCTCAAAGCAATGCCAATCCGGCCGGGACTTATGGCGAACATACCTCTGATGATGTGACATTCGGGGTAAATATGCGCGTTCCCCTCTATGAAGCAGGAGAAACCCGGGCTAAAGTCCGCCAGAGCAAATACCTGAAATGGCAGGCACAGGAACAGGTGCTTGAAGCCGAACGTCAGGTTCGTTCTGATGTGAAAAGTGCTTGGGAATATATGAGCTCCAACAAAGCCCAGCTGAAATCAATCGCGGATCAAATCGTCGCCAACGAAGTGGCTCTTGACGGTGTTCAGAAAGAAGAAGCCCTTGGCAACCGGACGATTCTTGATGTGTTGAACGCTTATCAGGAATTGTTGAACTCCAAGGTTGAAGAAGTCAAGGCCAAACGGAACTACTATGTCGCTTCAATGAACGTGCTGATGGCAATGGGCAAGCTGACCGCCAAAGATTTGAAACTTAATGTCGAAATCTATGATGCCAAAAAGCATTACAAAGAAACCAGAGGCAAGTGGCTCTCTTTGTCCGTAGATAAAAAATAAAGGTGGAAGAAGACCATGGCAGATAATACGAATGCACAAGATGAACTTTCAATGGAGGAGATTCTGTCCTCAATCAAGGGCATCCTCTCCGAAACTGAAGAAACTTCTCCGGAGCCGGCAGCCCCGTTGAAAACAGAAACGGCCGCTGCACCAAAAACTGAAGAAGATGATGTTTTTGATTTGTCTGCCTCTATGATTGTTGACGCCGGTTCCACCCCGCCGCCCGTGAAAACGGAAAATGAGACCGACATTATGGTCAGAGCAACATCTGAAAACCCGGTTGCCGCCGGCGGTCTGCCCCGGGAAGAAAAGATTATTGATGTTGACGCTGAACCAATTTTTGATCCTGATGAAGAGCGGGAACCTTTGGATTTTTCCGCTTTGTCAGAGTCTGTTCTGTCAGAGACGGAAGATGAACAACCTGCTGCGGAAGCCGTTCCGGCGTCTCTTCTTCCGGATGAAACGTCCGAGCCGGATATTGTTCCCGAACTCAGTATAGACAGGCTCTCGTCGTTAGAGAGCAGCCTGGAGACTAAAGAAAACCCGGAGGGGGATGATGTCTTGTCTTTGGATAATGTCCCGGAAATTAATATTGATGATTTGAAAGTTGAAGACAAAGACTCTTCTGCACATGCCGAAAGCAAATATATCGGTTTAACACAGCCGGAAGAAGAGGATCCTTATACAATTTCTTCCCGGGAAAACAAAGAGTTTTCCCCGGTTCTTCCCGTAGAAAAGGAAAAAACTTCTTCTGACGAAAAAACAACACCGGTTTCCGAAGCCGCTGAAAAACCGGAGGAAACATCAGAGCCGGCCGATGTTTCCGAAGCGATTATTGATAATTTTGCCCGGATGTTTAATGCCAACAAAGCCGACACGGCTCCCTCGGCGGACATTCCTCCCGCCACAACGACAACCCCGATAGGCTCTGAAAAAACAGTATCAGACTTGGTTAAAGAGGTTTTGGCTGAAAGCCTGCGCCCGGTGATTGAAGAAAAGTTATCCGGCCTTGATGCCGATATCCGGCAAACGTTGAACGAAGAAATCCGCACCCGGGCCGAAGCTTGGGTCGAAGCAAATTTCAACCGCGTGATTGAAGAAGCCGTCAAAGACGAAATCAAACGAGTTATGGCAAAGGCTGGTTCATAAAACCGTTATGGCGAACCGGCCTCCCGCACAATGCTCTCACAAATTAAATTTTTGAGAGCATTTTTTAGTTTACTTATAATGTTTTTAATGATAATAAACAACCAATTGCCCTGAAATTTTAAACAAAAAGTGGAACAAAAATGCTGGAAAAAAATTATAATCCGAAAGATTTTGAAGAAAAAATTTATGCCGACTGGGAAAACAGCGGAGACTTCAAACCCGACATGCGTTCAGATAAAGACGCCTTTTCAATCGTCATTCCGCCGCCCAATGTTACTGGCTATCTGCACATGGGACACGCCTTGAATGATACGCTGCAGGATATTATGGTTCGTTACAACCGTATGCTGGGCAAAAAAGTGCTCTGGCAGCCGGGAACCGACCATGCCGGTATTGCCACCCAGATGGTGGTCGAACGCAATCTGGCCAAAGAGGGCGTTTCCCGCCATGATCTCGGCCGCGAAAAATTTATTGAAACCGTCTGGAAGTGGAAAGAACACTCCGGCGGCACCATCACCAGACAGCTGCGCCGCCTTGGGGCATCCTGCGACTGGAGCCGTGAACGCTTTACGATGGATGAAGGGCTGAGCCGCGCCGTCCGCAAAATTTTTGTCAGCCTGTACAAAGACGGTCTGATTTATAAGGCCAAAAAACTTGTCAACTGGGATCCCAAACTCGGAACCGCCGTTTCAGACCTCGAGGTCGTCCAAAAAGAAACGCTTGGCAAAATGTATTATTACAAATATCCGATTGAAGGAGAAGAGGGGGCTTATATCCATATCGCCACCACCCGGCCGGAAACAATGTTCGGAGATACCGCCGTCGCCGTCTCCAAAGACAATGAAAAGCTGAAACACCTGATCGGCAAAAATTGCATTATCCCGATTATCAACAAAGTCATTCCGATTATTGCCGATGAGCATGCCGACCCTGAAAAAGGCACCGGCGCCGTCAAAATCACCCCGGCACATGACTTTAACGACTTTGAGGTCGGTAAACGCCACAACCTGCCGCTGGTTAATGTGCTCAATCCCGACGCCACACTGAATGAAAACACGCCTTATGAAGGCCTGACCACACAGGAAGCCCGTGCCAAAACCATTGAAAAGCTGACCGATCTCGGCCTGATGGATAAGATTGAAGATCACCCGATGGTCATTCCTTACGGTGACCGCTCCGGCGTTGTGATCGAACCGTTGATGACCGATCAGTGGTTTGTTGACGCACCGGTCTTGGCCAAAGAGGCGTTGCGCGTGGTCGAAGACGGCGAAATGCAGTTCGTCCCGAAATCTTATGAAAAAACATATTTTGAGTGGATGCGCAACATTCAGCCGTGGTGTATCTCCCGCCAGCTGTAGTGGGGACACCAGATGCCGATTTGGTACGGCCCCGATGAAACGATTTTCTGTGAAGAAACCGAAGAAGAAGCACAGGCCGCCGCCGACAAACATTACGGGCGGCATGTCGAACTCCGTCGTGAGACCGATGTTCTGGACACCTGGTTTTCATCAGGTCTGTGGGCTTTTTCAACCCTCGGCTGGCCGGATGAAACCGAATATTTGAAAACCTTTTACCCGACGTCGGTATTGATTACGGCCTTTGACATCATTTTCTTCTGGGTTGCCCGCATGATGATGATGAGCATGTATATGATGAAGCGTGTTCCGTTCAAAAAATGTTATATTCACGGTCTGGTTCGTGATGAAAAAGGGCAGAAAATGTCCAAATCCAAAGGCAACACGGTAGACC
>CALXTH010000140.1 GCA_944391365.1 uncultured Alphaproteobacteria bacterium
TGTACGGTTTACGGTCGGGTCTCCACACCGGATTACCGAAAAGAGCATGCTTGAGGCTCGTTCCCTCTGGTCGGAGGTTTTTGCCATCCTGCCCCAGCCGCTGACGGCGGTTATTATCGGCGGTAAAATTAAGGGTAAGGGATTCACAGACGAAGATGCCCGCCTGTTTGGCCAAAATATCAGAGCTTTTCATCAATTTTTTGGAGGTGCGTTGTTGCTGACTGATTCCAGACGGACAGGAACAAGCGGTGAAAAGCTTATTCTGGAAGCTCTTGAGGGGATTCCGGCTTATACTTATTTGCAGGGGGATGCCAAAGAAAACCCGTATATGGGTTATTTGGCTTGTGCCGACCGGATTATTGTCAGCGGGGACTCGGTTTCAATGTGTTGCGAGGCCTGCGGCACCGGTAAGCCGGTTTTTGTTTTCAGCGGACGGAATTGGCTGACGTCTAAACATCAGCGTTTTGTGAAGTCACTGGTTGAGGGCGGTTATGCAACCCGGCTGGAAAATTTTGATTCTAATTTTGTGCCCCGGGCGGTATTGAACCCGGCTAAAGAAATCGCCCAAGCTGTTGAAGAATTATAGTTTGGAACTCGTTGATTTTTTTAAGTTTAGTTTTTACTTAAGGTTTGATGCCAAGCCGGGCTTTGAAGCGATAAATCCGGGATGCGTTCAGATATATCGGATGGTGTGTTTTTTCCAGATATAATTTTTTGTTCTTTTTACCCTTAATTTTTGCTAATTTAGGTTTAATTAACAATAAGTATGGTAAAGTGGGCAAGTCACAGGAGTGAGAGGATTTTATGATCAGAAAAGCAACACCGGCGGATTTTGAAAAAATACTTGATTTGTGGCTGGAGGCCAGTCTTGCTGCTCATTATTTTATTCCGGCAGCATATTGGAAAAGTCTGTTGCCGGTTGTACGGGATAATTATCTGGCTACAGCGACGGCTTATGTTTTTGAAGATAAGCGGAAGATAAAAGGTTTTATTGCGCTGATGGATCATAATTTTATCGGCGCTTTATTTGTTCATCCCTTATGGCAACGCAGCAAAATCGGCACCAAGCTGTTGCGTTATATCCGGCGGCGGCGGCCGAATATGTCTCTCCGGGTTTTTGCACAGAATAAAAATGCTTTGCGGTTTTATCAATCCCAAGGATTTAAAACGGTAGAAGAAGCGGTTGATGGCGCGACAAAAGCTCCGGAATTGTTGATGGCCTGGGCTCAGGGATGTTTTTCAGGGTATAAAAAAGTTTTTCATGGAGATTCATAAAAAATAAAGGCTGTTTTTATGACAGCCTTTTGAAACTGGTGGAGCTAAGCGGGATCGAACCGCTGACCTACTGATTGCGAACCAGTCGCTCTCCCAACTGAGCTATAGCCCCTCTGAAACAAAACCGCCCGGCGGCGGTTCTTTTGAAAATTGGTGGAGGTAAGCGGGATCGAACCGCTGACCTTTTGAATGCCATTCAAACGCTCTCCCAACTGAGCTATACCCCCAATGACAAAGTGAATATAAATAAACAAAAATAAAATGTCAAACATTTTTATTATAATTTTTCATTTTTTAATAATTAAAAAAACTCCGCTCAAAATGATCTGTCCAATTTGCGGGGAGTAGATCAAAAGCGGAGTTTTTTTGAAACCGGATTAATATTATTTTACATAAATTCTGACTTCAGAAGATGTGGCATCGCCGCTGCTTTTTGATGAGAGAGAGATTTTATCAGCACCGACACCAAGATTAATCATTTCCTGAAAAATTTCGGTTGCATTTTTCTGAACGTTATTTTTAGCCAGCTGAGACCCGCTCGTCGGGCTGATGGCCACAACATCAAAACGGACAGATGGTTTTCTGGCCACGGCATTGCTGACGGCACGGCGCAGACCATCATGATAATTGACGTTTGATTTGTTAAACTTGGCAACAAACAACGGCTTGCTGTTGTTCAGCACAGCTGTCTGAGGATTGTTTATCAGCAGCGGGCCGGATGTTGTTCCGGTATTTACGGTTGTATTGGACAACGGAGCATTGCTGACACCATAGCTGCCGACTTTGATTGCATCATTCAAGTCCACGATATAATTTCTGGCGCTTTCAACATATTGTGACTGACGTGAGACATCAGAATTAACCTCAGAAAGCAGGCTGTTAATCAATATTGAGGTTTGATTGGTTTCATTTTCCAAAATGCGAAGTTGACGGTGGTCTTCATCAACGGCACCGGATACACCATAAGCCGCCCGGATGGAGTCCAAAAGATAACCGGTCATTGCCGCATCGGATGAGACTTTTGCCGACAGCTGGTTCAGAGCATCGGTGTTGGCATTCATTGTCTGGATATTGGTTTGCGCCTGCTGTAACATTGCATACATATGCGGGTTGCCCGGCGTGGTTCCGACCTGCAATTTTGCCTCAATACCACCTATCGCTTTGTGATATTGCAATGCATTATTGATAACGGAAGAACGAATCTTTTGCAATTCTTCATTATACAGACGAATAGATTCCTGTAACTGCGTCAGCTCATTACGAAAAGAAATGACTTTTTGCCCGACAAAGGTACCTGTATTATCCCCCTCGGAAATTTCAATCGGCTTAAAATCCGTTGTCCCTAAAACAGGAACCATCTCCGCCGTCCCGCTATCGGCACCAGCCGAAACCTGAGCTCCCGAATCTGTCAGTGACGGAAGAAGCGCATCCGAACTGAAAGTACAACCGCTCATTAACAAAACAGAAAGCGAGATCAAAGATAATTTTGTTGCAATGTTTTTCATTAGCGTACCTTTATGAAAATCTGTTATATAACAAATCTGTTTTACACTTTTATAAAATTTTGTAAAGGTAAATTTATAAAAAACAAGTGTTAATGCAGATTTTTTTTACCAAAAATATTGACCTTGCCCCGAAGTCTAACCGCAATAGATTAAAATTCTTTTAAATTTGATGAAAATTTTTCTTGCAAATTGAAATAAACTGATGTATTAGAAGATACGTTGTCTGGATGATGCACTCGTAGCTCAATTGGATAGAGCATCTGACTACGGATCAGAAGGTTGTGAGTTCGAATCCCGCCGAGTGCGCCAGTTTTTTTATAAAAGAGCCGTTTTCTTTTGAAAATGGTTCTTTTTTTCGGCGGAATGTAGCTGTAGCACGGTGCGGATTTGACTCATCGCTACAGTAAGGGCAAATTAGGTTGACATAAATTTTTTTTGACGTATTGTAATAAATGTAAATTATATTATTTTAAGTTAAACTAAAAAATTAAGCATTATGAAAAAGAACATTGCTTTCGGAATTGGTGCCGGCATTGCTTTAATTGCATTAAGCGCCGCAGCTTACTTCAAAAGAGAAGAGCTCAAAGAAGTTATTGACGAAGCCTCTCAGAAAATCATGAAAAAAGTTGATGATCTGAAAGCGGCACTCAAAAAAGAGTAACGAACAAATGTTTTTTAATCCCCTGTAAGTTTTTTATTGCCCTTACAGGGGATTTTTTATACACTGCCCGTATGATGAAAAAAATTTTTTGTATATTGCTGCTGTTTGGCCTGCTGTTCATGATTTGGTCGGTTTTTATTGAACCGAATTTATTGCAATCTAAAACATACAAACTCCCGGCGCCAAAATTCAAAGGCAGCCGAATTGTTTTTGCCAGTGATATGCATATAGCGCCAAATCACCACAAACGCCTCAACAGAATTGTTAAAAAAATCAATCGCTGTCGACCGGATTTGGTCATTCTGGGAGGAGATTTTGTAAAAGGACATAAAAAATCTTCATCCATGCCGATAGAAAGAATTGCCGCAGCTTTAAGTAAAATAAAAGCCCCGGGAGGTATTTACGCCGTTTTGGGCAATCATGATTGGTGGTATGGCGGCGAAAACATTGCCGCGGCATTGGAAGCTGTTGGTATCAAAGTTCTGGCAAACAACAGCCGGACAACAAATCTTAACGGAACCCCTTTGTGCCTCGCCGGTGTAGAAGACATAACTACCCGCCGCCCAAATATTCTGCAAGCCCTGAAAAACTGTCACGAGGATACAATTCTCATTTCCCATTCGCCGGATATTTTCCCTGATGTTCCTCAAAATGTTATGCTGACATTGGCCGGCCACACTCACGGCGGACAAATAACCCTGCCTCTTATCTGAGCTCCGGTTGTTCCGTCAAAATTCGGACAACGTTATGCCCGGGGACTGATTGAAGAAAAAGGCCGTAAAATGATTGTATCGCAAGGTCTCGGAACCAGCCTCCTGCCGATTCGTTTTAATACGCTGCCGGAAATTGTGATTCTTATTTTTGAATAAAATTTGTCTATTGACATTTGTCGGAGATATGATACATATAACTTGTATTTAATATCATTATGTCTAATTTATAAAAAATTTTAGTTATGTGTAAAAAAATTATTCTTTTTGATGAAATTGCCAAACTGAGCATTGCGCGAGATGTAACCGTTATTGATATCAACAAAGAACAATATCCGGCATGTGTTCAACAGATGAACTTTAAAATGTATTTCATCCTTTCAGCATTGTTGGTTTCCTGCCAGGCAGCCGAACGTCTCAAAAAATTTGAAGACTTGAAGTGTTTGCAGGAACTGTCCAAAAGAATGGCACTTCTCCGGGATTCTCCGGACTATCGTCAGGCTCGCTTTTTGTCATCACAAGACGGTATGGGGCAGTGGCTAAATCATCTTAATGACGCGGAAAAGCTGTTAAAAGCTGTTCTGGAAGAAAAAATTTCATGGTAATTTTTACACAATTAAAAACCGCCCTCATAACGAGAGCGGTTTTTCCTTTTTCCGAAAAGAAGCTTTATTTGCTCAACTGAGCAGCAACCTCAGCTGCAAAATCTTCTTCTTTCTTTTGCAAACCTTCACCCAGCTTAAAGCAGACATAACCGGCCAGTTTAACCGGTGTGCCAAGCTCTTTTTCGGCATTGGCAATAATGTCTTTAACTTTCTTATCCGGATCCATGATATAAGCCTGCTCTTCCAGAACAACCTCTTCATAATACTTACGAATGCGGCCTTCAACCATTTTCTCAATAATATTGGCCGGCTTTCCGGAAGCGGCTGCCTGCTCTGAGAAAATGGCCTTTTCACGCTCCAGAGCTTCCGGAGCCACGTCGGCAATCGTGTGGAACAACGGATTAGAGGCCGCGATATGCATGGCAATATGTTTCCCAAGCTCCTGCAGTTTAGCCTTGTCAGCTGTCGATTCCAACGCAACCAAAACACCGATTTTGCCCAGTCCCGGTTTTGCTGCACTGTGAACATAAGAAGCAACCACGCCGTCTTTGACTTTCAATACTTTGGCCCGGCGCAGGTTCATATTTTCACCGATTTTGGCAATCAAATCAGTCAGACGTTCGCCAAAAGCTTTGCCGGCTTTCGGACAGGCAAATCCTTTCATATTTTCAATATCTCCGTCATACATCAGGGCAACCTGAGTGGCATCCTCAACATATTCCTGGAAAATTTCATTTTTAGCGACAAAGTCTGTTTCCGAGTTGACTTCGACAACAGCTCCTTTATTGCCGTCAACGGCAACGGCAACCAAACCTTCGGCAGCAATACGGCTGGCTTTTTTGGCGGCAGAAGCCAAACCTTTTTTACGCAACCAGTCAATCGCTTTTTCCATGTCTCCGGCGGTTTCGGTCAGCGCTTTTTTACAATCAAGCATGCCGGCGCCTGTTGTTTCTCTCAATTCTTTAACCATAGCTGCGGTAATATCTGTCATCTTTATGTTCCTATTTTTTTATATTTCAAAAAACAGCGGCAGCATGCGACATGCTGCCGCCTGTGGTGCAAAATCTTACATCATTCGGTAAGATTAAGCCTCCGCACTTTCTTCTTTGGTTTTGCGGGCAGATTTTTTCTTGGCCGGTTTGGCTTCTGCAGCAAAAAAAGCCAGCCGTATTGCTGCCGAAGGTTTGGTTGCCGTTGCCGTTGACGGCAATAAAGGAGCTGTTGTCGAAGTCAACTCGGAAACAGA
>CALXTH010000141.1 GCA_944391365.1 uncultured Alphaproteobacteria bacterium
CGGTGTTTACATTGGGCTGGGCGATAAGGTAACGGCAAATCTGAATGATATTCTCACCATCCGGAACGATGATTATTTTGACAAAGATAAAGTCCCGGATGAAGGAGATGAAACAACACCCCCGGAAGAAGGAACGGGGGACGGTGATGATTCCTCAGGAACAGAAGATTCCGACACCGGAAGCGAAGTGGCGGGTGTTTTGTATAACGCCGCCAAAACAGCGCTCAGCGCAGCCGCTTGGGGTATAATTTAGGAAACTTTAGGAGATAAACAATGAGTATTTTTGGAGCAATGCAGTCCGGTATTTCAGGCTTGGCCGCGCAGTCTACCGCAATGGGCGCCATCTCTGACAATATTGTGAACATCAATACGGTAGGTTACAAAAATAACAATACCGCATTTCAAACGCTGGTCACCAAACAAGTCACCAGCAGCCGTTATTCCTCAGGCGGTGTCCAGCCGGTCAGCAAACAGGGGATTAATGTCCAGGGTCTGCTGTCCTCAACGTCATCATCAACCGATATCGCCATCAGCGGCAGTGGCTTCTTTGTTGTCAACCAGGCCGCCAACCCGGGCGAAGGCGATATGTGGGCCTATACCCGGGCCGGAAGTTTTGACATTGATAACAATGGTTATCTGGTCAATACCGGCGGCTTTTATGCCCAGGGATGGTCTCTGCTGCCTTGGGATGGCAATCCGCAGGCTGCGACCGTCAACATCAATGGCGTCACCTATATGAAAGCTTATTATGATGAAGCAGGTCGTACGGTTTATATCAATGACAACATTATTGATAGCCGCAACTTAAAACCGGTAAATTTGGCAACCATCGGCGGAACGGCCACCCCGACGCAGCAAATCAGCTTTGGGGCCAATCTCCCGAGCTCAGATGAAATCGGTGCCACCCAGAAAGTTTCGGCGCTGATTTATGACAGCTTGGGCAATGCCAGCAATTTGAGCCTTGACTTTACCAAAACCAGCTCAAATGGCTGGAATATGTCAAGCAATGTGCCTTCCGGTGCGGCCACAACCATTCTGTACGGCAGCAACAACACGATTGATGGCACGCCGGATGTTTATTCCGCCTCTGGTTTGCTTGAGTTTACCAGCGTTCCGGAAAACGGCTCTTCTATTTCAATTACGGATGAAGGAACCGGAGTAAAGTATGAGTTTGTTTTCACCAACAACCCGGCCGGCGTAACCGGAGCAAACCAGGTCGCGGTTGATTTGTCAACCGGCATTGCCTCACTGAGCGACTTCATTGATGTCTTCACGACCAAACTGCAGGAAACCCTGTCATCAGGTGATCGCTTTACCGCTGGCACAAATTGCATCAATATCACGCAGTCCACAATGGGCGCAGCCCTGACGATTGATGCCAGCAAATGTTTGGCCTGTCCGCAAAATGCGGTCAACCCGGATTTCAATACGGGGCTCCCCACCGGCGTCTTCACCATTCCGCAAATCGACAATGACATCAAAAATGGTGCCCGTATTGATTTTACCAGCACATCAAAGAATGATTATATTGGAAAAAGCATTGTTCTTGATGGTGTCACTTATACCTTTGCGGAAACAGATCAGGATATTCAGCCGGCAGTCAATGTCAATATTGCCGATGCCATCAGTGGCAACGATGTTGATATTGCCAAAATGGTTGATATTTTGGGAACTGTCATCAACGCTAATGCCAAAGAGCCAAGCCGTTATGTCTTCAGCGGCAAGAGCATGGAAATTCTGCCAAGCGCCAGCGGCGGGGATATCGCCTTGGATGTGACAGGTTTGGCAGACGCCGTATCCGGAACGGTTCGTGACGGCGGCACGGGCGGCTGGCGGGAGATCCCGGGTTTCAACGGCAGCATTAGCAACGAGTTTAAAACCGGAGAAAATGAAATTGAACAAGGCTCAAAAGTGCCGGCGGTTCGTTTCAATGCCGATGGAACCCCGAAATATTTTAACGTTGATGAGATGGAAGTTGTCTGGGCCAACGGAGCCGAAAATATGGATGGTTCGGCAGAAAACGGAACCCGTATCAAACTTTCAATGGGCAACACCGGAACCAATGATGGTCTGACAAGCTTGTCCGGAAACTTCACCACCAACTACATCAATCAGGATGGTGCCAAGTTCGGAAGCTATTCCGGCGTCTATATTGATGAGAGCGGCGTCGTGACGGCTCTGTTTGATAACGGTGAAACCAGACCGATTGCCATTTTACCGCTGGCAACGTTCTCCAATCCGAACGGAATGGAAGCCCTGACGGGTAACGCCTGGATTGAAACGGACGCCTCCGGTCAGGCTTTGCTGAAGAGGGCTGGTTCTGACGGTGCCGGAGAAATTTCATCCAGTGCATTGGAAAGCTCAACCGTTGATCTGGCAACCGAGTTCTCAAATATGATTGTCACCCAGCGGGCTTATTCGGCAGCCACCAAGATTATTACCACGGCCGACGAAATGCTGGATGAATTAACCAGAATGACTTAAGTCATGAACAATAATTATTATGAGTTATCCTAAAGTTTAAGCCCCGCAGTGATCTGCTCCCCAAAAGTTGGACAGTTCAAAGCGGGGCTTTTTAGTTACCATGATGTAAGTACCGGTAGAGCATAGATGTCGCTGTCATAGAAGCTGCCCTGACGGCCATTACGCATATCCACGGCAAGGCGGCTGCCGCCATTGCTGCCGTATTTAGTGGACGACCAATACCAGTATTCGGTCAATTTTGTTCCTCTGTTTGTCGATAATAAGTTATTCAATGAAGATTTATTTTTATACATCGTTTGGAGCTGATCAAAAGTCGGTAATGTTCCCTTAAGGTTGCCACAGAAAAAGTAGTTCTGGCATGAACTGTTTGCACTGCTCCAATTCATTTCGCCCAAATCATTCATTGCCACAAAGAAATCCATATCCGACGTTTTAACCCCGACAACTTTCCCATTACACTTATAAACATCTCCATCGGCACCATTCAATACCTCTTTTTTCTGACAATTTCCATCCTTCCACTCATAACCGCTTGCACACGAACATTGAGTATATTTTCCACCGCAGGCAGAGCCTGCGCCACCGGCGTAGCCGGTGCCAGTACAAGTATATTGATAAGCAGATGAACAAGAAAGGGCACAACTACTCCCGTTCCACACATAATTTGCTGCACAATTACATGTTTGATACTTTCCACCGCAAGGTTGCCCAGAACCACCGGAATAACCTGTCCCTGTACAACTATATTTAAAACCATTTTCGGCACAAATGGTAGATTCATCTTCGGCACAAAACCACCCGTTGCCAAACGGACACTTAACCCCTTTGCCACCGTCGCACGAACTCTCCGTATAACCAAGCGCAGTACAATCCTGCACTGTAACACATTGCCCCAAAGCCAAAGCAGGAAAACAGGACAAACTTGTCCCTAAGACTAAATAAACTTGAAACTTCATAACACACATCCTTTATAACATCACACTAGGATAGTATATCACACTTCAAAATCATTGTAAATCATGAATTTTAATTTCAAACTGAAATTTTGACAAATAAAAAATCCCGTGTTCTTAAAACACAGGACTTTTCATCCTGACAAAAAGGCTCAGAATTTCTCCCGAGCCTTTTCTCTCCGCTAGCACAATCTAAGCATCGCGCCTTCAAGCCCCAATCTCTCCACCGCTAACCGACCGGGTCAAGCTGCACCAGCTTGTCGACCTGCCTCAGGTTGCGGCACAATCTGCACGCTGTGCATCTCTTTGCCCCTATCCCTCTACCGCTAAGCGATGGGATCGACCTGCCTCAGGTCGCCGACCGGGTCAAGCTGCGCCAGCTTGCAACAGCTAACTGACGGGGTGAAGCTGCCTCAGCTTCCGGCGCCCGTTTGTGCCTCAGCTTCTTAGTTGGCTTGAAGAAAATGAATCAATTCTTGGGACGTTTGCGCTTCACTAATCATCCCGGTCAGACGCTCCATATGAACAGAGGTCAGAGAAGAAAGCGTCCGGATTCTTTCTTTTGCTCCGTCGACCGCAAAAGCCTCTTCTTTCAAACGGGAAAAATTTTCCTGAATATAAGCCTCGGCTTCAGGCGTCAAAGGACGTTGCAAATCCGGCAGAACGGGCGCCTCACCGAGAATATCCTTGTATAAAACCGCATCAATCTCATCATAAGCCCACATTGACCCCGTATAATAATCCACACCGAGCATTGTCAGTCCCACCGGCGGAATCAAACACATAATCAGATCAGCCTCAACTTCTTTGTTGGTCTTGGGTTCAAGCTTCCGATGATAAGGACGGTATCCCTCTTTGCGGATAGAAACCCGGAAAATCTCATTGCGTGCACCGGTCACATCATAAGAGCAGGGAGTATCGCAGACATAATTGTCATTAATCCAAACCTCGGCCTCTTCGGGATGGGAGTTAATTTCCAAAAATTTCTGATTCCCGGTTTTGACTGAAGCACAAGCCTGCAACAAAACCACCGCGGAAACAAATAAAATTTTCTTCATCTGACAATCTCCCCCCAAAAAAAATTCCTCTCTATAATATCTTGAAAAAGTTTAAATTTTCATAAAAAAAGAGCCCGGAATTTTTCCGGACTCTCACTATAAGATAACAGAGCTTAGAATCTTTCCTGCAATTCAAAGAAATAAGCCTGCGGATGATCGCAAACCGGACAAACTTCCGGAGCCTTCGGGCTTTCAACACGATGACCGCAGTTGGCACATTCCCAGATAACTTTTGTCGGACGCTCAAAAACTTTACCGTCAACCAAAGCATTTAACAAAGCCTGATATCTTTCCTCATGGCCTTTTTCAATTTTAGCCACGGATTCAAACAGGAAAGCAATTTTGGTAAAACCTTCTTCTCTGGCTTCTTCGGCCATGCGTTTATACATATCGGTCCATTCATAATTTTCACCGGCAGCGGCATCCTTCAGATTCGTCATTGTATCGGCAATAGCACCACCGTGCAGCAGCTTGAACCAGATTTTGGCATGTTCTTTTTCATTGTTGGCCGTCTGTTCAAACTTGTCGGCAATAATATTGTAGCCGTCTTTACGGGCTTTTGAGGCGTAATAGGTATATTTGTTGCGAGCCATGGATTCGCCGGCAAAAGCTTCCTGCAAATTCTTCTCTGTTTTTGAACCTTTCAATTCCATAATTTATCTCCTGTTTATAAAGTTAATTTTTACAATGATTGCAAATTCCTTTGAAAACCACATCGGTGGCAACAGCCTCCATTCCGGTGCGGTCACAAAGCCTGCCGCTTAAATCGGGCGCAATATCGTAAGGTACATCATACACCTTTTTGCATTTTGTGCAAACAAAATGATAATGAGGCATAAGATTGTGATCAAAATGCGCCTTGTCATCCAAAGCCGGAATTTTCCGGATAACACCATTTTCGGCCAGCTGATTGAGATTGCGATAAACCGTTGCCAGACTGATGTTCGGCAAAACCGGCCGCACCATCTCATAAACCGTATCCGCTGTCGGATGAACGGGATTCTCCGTTAAAATCCTGAGGATAATTTCTCTTTGCTTTGAATAGTTCATTGTTTCTAAAATCAGTAATAATTACTATTATTGAATATAACTCTTCTTTTCTGTTGTCAAGAAAACTTTTTCGGATTATGAATAAGACAATATTTTATTTATAAAGACAAAGGAGAAACCGATGAACGGAATAGAAATTAAAAAAGATGTTTACTGGGTTGGCGTCAAAGACTGGAACCTGACAGAGTTCCATGGCTATACCACGCCTCACGGCTCAACCTACAACTCTTACCTGCTGATGGATGAAAAAATTACGCTGGTCGACGGCGTCAAACATTATCTGGCACATGAACAGATTGAGCGGATTAAAAGCCTGACCGATTTCTCAAAAATTGCTTATATTGTGGTCAATCATGTTGAAATGGATCACTCCGGCAGCATTCCGCAGCTGATGAAACTGGCGCCTCAGGCCAAAATCATCACCAATTCGGCCGGAAAAATGGCGCTGGAAGCCCATTTTGACACCGAAGGCTGGCAGTATGAAATCATCAAAACCGGCGATACGGTTTCCATCGGTAACCGCATGCTGACATTTATGACCACGCCGATGTTGCACTGGCCGGATTCGATGATGACTTATGTTAAGGAAGACAAACTGCTGCTGCCCAATGACGGATTCGGCCAGCACTATTGCAGCAGCGAGCTGTTTTTCAAAGACGCCGACAAAGATATTGTCCTGCAGGAGGCGCAAAGCTACTTCGCCAATATTCTTTATCCTTATTGTGCTCAGGCTGAAAAAGCTTTGCAAACCGCCGGTGACCTTGGGCTTGATATTGAGATGATCGCCCCGTCGCACGGTTTGATTTGGTCCGGAAAAGAAGAAGTCAACCTGATTCTGGGGCTCTATGACCGTTGGGCATCCGGCAAAAATAAAGGCGAGGCAATTATTGTTTACGATTCGATGTGGGGTGCAACCGAAAAACTGGCGGAGGTCGCCATGGGTGTTTTTCAGGACGCCGGTATCCCGGTGCGCAAATTCTGCCTGCATATCAAGGACAACTCCGAAATCATTGCTCATTTCCCGGATGCCGAATATATCCTGATCGGCAACCCAACCCTGAACAACCAGCTGTTTCCGAGAGTCGCCGGTTTTGTGACCTATATGAAAGGCCTGGCGCCGAAAGACAAAAAAGGCCTGGCATTTGGCTCTTATGGCTGGAAACCGGGCGTCGTCAATCAGATTCAGGACGTCTTTGAAAACCTGGGCTGGAAGACCGTCGCCCCGTTTGATGAAAAATATACGCCGAAATCAGATGTTCTTGACCGCTTCAAAGACCGTGTCAAGGAACTTATCAACCTGAAATAAAATAAGGCTCCACATGGAGCCTTTTCTTTTGAGTAGAACCCTAATAACTCACCAGCACCGGGCGAACATCAAAGCCGTCATAGTCATAAGTATGACCGCGCGTATGGCCACTAGACATATCAACAATGTAATAATAACCATTGTTGTTATAGCTGGTAGATGACCAAAAATACCCACCTGACAAATTTGTTCCACCATTTGCTGATAGTAAGTTGTCAAGTAAAAACTTGTTATTGTACATAGTAACAAGCTGATCTTTTGTCGGTAATGTTCCTTTCAAATTATCACAGAAACTATAATTTCGGCAGCTGCTTTTTGCCTGGTTCCAAGTCATAGTACCCAGATCTTTCATCGCCACATAAAAATCTATGTCTCCGGTTTTAACCCCAACAACCTTACCATTACACTTATAAACATCGCCATCAGCTCCATTTAAAACTTCTTTCTTTTCACATTTCCCGTCTTTCCACTCATAGCCGCCTGCACATGTACATTGAGCATATTTGCCACCGCAGGCGGAGCCTGCGCCACCGGCGTAGCCGGTGCCAGAACAACTATATTTAAAACCGTTCTCCGTACAAACCGTAGATTCATCTTCAGCACAGAACCATCCGTTGCCAAACGGGCATTTCAGCCCCTTACCAGGACACGAACTCTCCGTATATCCAAGCGCCGCACAATCCTGCACCGGAACACATTGTCCCAAAGCCAAAGCAGGAAAACAGGACAAACTCGTCCCTAAGACTAAATAAACTTGAAACTTCATGACACACATCCTTTATAACATCACACTAGGATAGTATATCATATTTCAAAATAATTGTAAATCACAAATTCAACATAAAGACAAAAAAAATGATGTAAAAAGAAAGGCAGGCTCTTCCAACCTGACAAAAAGGTTCAGAATTTTTCCTAAGCCTTTTCTCTGTGACGGCACAATCTGAGCATCGCGCCTTCTTTACCCCAATCAACCAACAGCTAAGAGATGGGGTGAAGCTGCCTCAGCTTCCGCCAGCTTGGTTTGTGGATATTGTTGTAATAATCGTTCACTAATGGAAAAAAGTGTTTTATTAAAAAGGAAAAGGGGAAGTATTTTTATACAGATTGGGGAATCTAGTGAATAATTTTGTTCAAAACATAAAGAATATGTCACCGGGACGCTTGCTGTCGCTGGCCGGTGTGGTTTTATTTTTGATAAGCTTCTTTGTCTATTTGGCAACCCGCTTCAACAGCGAGGAATACGCCGTCTTGTATACGGATTTGGAATTGGAAGATGCCAAACAGATTGTTGTCCAGCTGGAGAGCTCCAATGTGAAATATAAGCTGACCAAAAACGGGACGGAAATTCTGGTCCCGGCAGATAAAGTCAATAAAATGCGGGTTGAGACGGCTGAGCTGGCTCTGGAATCAAAGGGCTCCAACGTCGGGTATGAAATTTTTGACAACAGTGACGCGCTGGGTTCAACCAATTTTATGCAAAACGTCAATTTAATACGCGCCCTTGAGGGAGAACTGGCCCGTTCGGTGCGCAGCGTTGATAATATTAAAAGTGCCCGGGTGCACCTGGTTATGCCCAAAAGGGAGATGTTCTCCAAAGAGCAGCAAAAGCCCTCGGCTTCGGTGGTGATAAAAACCGTTGAAGGGCAGCTGAGCCCGCAAAGCGTGCAGGCCATCCAGAAACTGATAGCCGCTTCGGTGCCAAAGCTTGATGTAAAAGATGTGGCAATCGTTGACAGCGCAGGAAATCTGTTGACCGCAACTGAAAATAATGAGGTTGTGGCCGCCAATCGTAATGAAAAAATGCGCCTGGAGCAGGAAAGAAAAGTGACGCAAAATGTTCAACGACTGCTGGAACAGGCAATCGGTATGGGCAAGGTGAGGGCGCAGGTCAATATTGAAATGGATTTTGACCAGATCGTGACAAATGAGGAAATCTATGATCCGGACAGCCAGGTCGTCAGATCTCAGGCCAGCATGAGCGACAACTCCTCCACCACGGAACAGAATAATCCGGTGACGGTTTCGCAAAACATACCGAACGGGGACAGCGTCCTCCAGGGAAACGGCAGCCTGACTCAGAACGCCAAATCGGAAGAAACCGTTAATTATGAAATTTCCAAAGTCGTCCGCAACAAGGTCAAAAATATGGGGACCATCAAGCGGTTGACGGCAGCGGTCGTGGTCGACGGCATTTATGAAAAGAATGAAGAAGGCAAGCGTGTTTACCGCAGCCGGACGGAAGAAGAAATGCGCCAGCTGACCGAACTGGTCAAATCGGCAGTCGGATATGACCCGGACCGCGGAGACATGGTTGAAGTCGAAAACATCAGATTCGCCTCGGTCGAGCCGGAAGTTGAAAAAGTGGAAGAACCGTTCTTCCTCGGGTTCACCAAAGACGAATTGATTCGCATTGCCGAAGGTTTGGGTGTTGCCATTGTCGCGATTTTGGTTATCGTGCTGGTAATCCGCCCGCTGATTAACAATGCCTTTGAGGTCAATCCCCGCGGAACGGAGTCCAGACTGCTTGGTG
This sequence comes from uncultured Alphaproteobacteria bacterium, assembly GCA_944391365.1. Taxonomy (GTDB): domain Bacteria; phylum Pseudomonadota; class Alphaproteobacteria; order RF32; family CAG-239; genus HGM16780. The sequence goes on from CALXTH010000141.1 coordinate 9,382, forward strand.
AAAATGCTGAAGAAGACAACCTGCTGCTGTCAAATTTCCTGGGTGACGAGGGCGAAAGTGTCGATGATATGATCAACATGAGCAAAGTCGATGGACGGATAAAAGTATCGTCACTCAAAAGAGTCAATGATGTTGTTGAGAAAAATCCTGAAATGGCCGTCAGCATCATCCGCAGCTGGCTCTATCAGAATGACAGCGGCAATTAGGGGATAAAGAATGAAGCAAAACGTAATAGATGATTATAATCTTCTTTCCGGCCAGCAAAAGGCGGCCATCCTGATGATGTCACTTGATGAGGACAAAGCCGCGGCCATCTTTGCGCTGATGGATGATGAGGAAATAAAGGAATTGTCCGTGATTATGGCCAGCCTTGGCAAAGTGAATTCCAATGTTGTCGAACAGCTTTTTGCCGAATTCAGTGACAAACTGTCCAGTGCCGGCACACTGATCGGAACCTATGAGTCGACTGAACGCCTGCTGTCCAAGGCCATGGACAAAGATCGCGTGGCTTCGATTATGGAAGAAATCAGAGGTCCGGCCGGCCGTACCATGTGGGATAAGCTCGGCAATGTCAACGAACATGTTCTGGCCAATTACCTGAAAAACGAGTATCCGCAGACCATTGCGGTTATCCTGTCAAAAATCAAACCTGAACATGCGGCCAAGGTGATAGCTTTGCTGCCGGAAAACTTCGCAATGGAAATTGTGATGCGCATGCTGCGGATGGATTCGGTACAAAAAGAAGTTCTGGACGGGCTGGAAAAAACACTGCGTAAAGAGTTTATGAGCAATTTGTCAAAATCCACCCGGAGGGATTCGCATGAACTCATCGCCGATATTTTCAACTCTTTGGATCGCGGAACCGAAACCCGCTTTATGGATGCGTTGGAAGACCGCAATCCGGAATCGGCCGAACGGGTCAAATCACTCATGTTTACCTTTGAAGATTTGGTGCGTGTCGATTCGCAGGGTATTCAGATTTTGTTGCGCAATATTGATAAAGATAAGCTGGCCATCGCGCTGAAAGGGGCATCGGATACCATTAAAGAGCTGTTCTTCAACAATATGTCTTCCCGTGCGGGTAAAATTATCAAAGAAGATATGGAGGCTATGGGGCCTGTCCGCCTGCGTGACGTTGAAGAAGCCCAGCTGTATATTGTCAACACCACCAAGGAACTGTCTAATGCCGGTGAGATTGTGATCAGTGAGGGCAAAGACAGCGATGAGATGATTTACTAAAGGCACGGGCTCAGATGGTGGAATATACCAAATTTATGTTTGATAATTTTGTTCTGGAGGACGAAGACAAACCGGCACCGGCTGCCGAAGAACCACAGGAAGAAACCGAAGAGCCGGAGTCTGAAAACGAAACCCCCGGATTTCCGGCGGAAGAAAAGGCGGAATTTTTTCCCGAACCGGAAGAAAATTTCCCGGAGCCGGAACCGGAGATAGAAGTTGAGCCGGAATCGGAAGAACCAAGCTTCAGCGAAGCCGAAGTTGCCCAAAAGGTGCAGGAGGCGGAAACGCAGGCTTATCAGAAAGGCCTTTCCGAGGCCAGACAGGAAGATGAGCAGAAAACCGGAGAATTATTGTTGAAAATAGATGCGGCCCTGAATACAATATTAAAAAATGAAGAAAACATCTGGACACGGACAGAGCAGGGCTTCCGGCGGATGGCGCAGAAGATGTTGACAGAACTGGTGCCCGTGTTGCAGGATGAACAGGCAGCCGGAATAGTCGGTAAATTTTTGGAAGATAATTTCAAAAACTTTTCCCATGAAGCGAAATTGTCTTTCTATTTTAACCCGGAAGTCATCATGCAGGCTCAGGAGCTGTTGTCCCGGCTGGCACACAAAAATGATTTTGAAGGCAAAATCACCCTGCATAAAGATGCCGCCCTGGCCAAAAGCGATTGCCGGGTAGAATGGGAAAACGGCGGCGTGGAGCACGATAGCGCGGCGCTCCGGAAACAGGCCGAAGAATTATTGGGAACAGATGACACAGAGTAATGGAGTAAAAGAATGAGTGATGACTTAAATTTGGATGAGATGAGCGACAGCCGGCCGGAAACCGACGAACCGGTTCTGAAAAAGGATTCCGGACTTGATAATTTTGATATTCCGAGCTCTGCCGCCGATCTTGAGCCGGTTTATGAAATTCCGGTCAAAGTTTCGGCAATTCTTGGCAAAACCCGCATGACCGTCAGTCAGCTCCTGAAACTGAACAAAGGAGCGATTATCGAGCTGGATAAAAAAGTCGGCGAAGCAATTGACATTTATGTAAACAACAATCTGGTCGCCCGCGGCGAGGTTGTTGTGGTTGATGACAAACTGGGCATCACGATGACCGAGGTTGTCAAATCGGCAAATAAATAAAACATTTTTCTGAGAGGTTTTTGAGGCAATGGAATTATTGATAGTCGGCACATTGAACGGTCAGATAGGAGCCGCGAGCAAAATAGCGCTGGCTCAGGGTGGCCATGTGTCATTGGCCGACGACATTGAGCCGGCGATGGAGGTTCTGCGCTCCGGAAAAGCAATCGAGCTGGTGATGATTGATGTCCGGCTGGATGTACATAAATTTATTCAAAGCCTTGAAAATGAACGGATTAATGTGCTTGTCGTTGCCTGCGGTGTGGCAAATGACGCCGGCCTTGCCGTTAAAGCCATTAAGGCCGGAGCAAAGGAATATATTCCTCTGCCGCCGGATGCAGAACTGATTGGCG
>CALXTH010000142.1 GCA_944391365.1 uncultured Alphaproteobacteria bacterium
TGAGGTTAATTTCGAGGATAGTTTGATTCGCTTGTGGGAGGATATTCTGGACGGAACTTATTATCCCGGGCGTTCTATTGCCTTTGTGGTGACAAAACCGGTGAAGCGTGAGGTGTTTGCCGCAGATTTCAGGGACAGGGTGGTTCATCACCTGATTGCCAATAAGATTATGGATTTGCTGGAGGCGGCTTTTATTCATGATAGTTATTCCTGCCGGGTCGGAAAAGGCACGCAATATGGGATTAAACGAGTGGCGGAGTTTATCCGGGAATGTTCCAATGATTATACCGAGGACTGTTATATTTTGAAGATGGATATTCAGTCTTTTTTTATGAGTATGGACAAGCCGCTGCTGTATAAGCGGCTGGCCGCTTTTCTGGAAGAAAAATATCAGGGACGCGATAAAACGCTGTTGTTGGAGCTGGTGCGCAAGGTGGTTTTTAATACCCATGAGGAAAACTGCTGTATCAAGGGGCTGCGCTCGGACTGGAAAGGTTTGCCGCCGTCAAAGAGTTTGTTTACGGTGCCAAAGACAAAAGGGCTGCCGATCGGGAACCTGACGTCGCAGCTGTTTGCCAATTTTTATCTTAATCCGTTTGACCATTTTGTGACAGAAGACTGCGGTATGGAATTTTACGGGCGCTATGTCGACGATTTTGTTATTGTGCATAAGGATAAGCAGGTGCTGCTTGATTTGATTCCGAAACTCAGGGATTTTCTCAAGGACAATCTGATGCTGACGCTGCATCCGAAAAAGGTTTATTTGCAACATTTCAGCAAGGGGGTGAAGTTTGTCGGCGCGGTGATTAAGCCCGGGCGCGCGTATATTGCCAATCGCACGAAAGGGAATTTTTATGCCGCAATTGACAAGTTTAACAAGCTGGCAGCGGAGGATGAAAATTATGTGAAGGAAAATGCCGAACATTTTGTGTCGAGCATTAATTCTTATCTGGGGTTTATGAAGCATTACAGTTCTTATAAAATTCGCCGGAAGATGATTAGCAATGATATTTCAGAGGCATGGAAGGCGGTGTTTACGGTTGATGAACGGATGAACAAAATTACGCTCCGGAAAGAATGCAAGCCGGCGTATCAGCAAAAGCAGAAGCTGCGCCGTCAGCGAATCAACCGCCGTCGGAACCGCCGCAAACGCGGCCGTGGGCAGAAGTTTTTGCCGGCGGCGGGGCAGATGCTTAACCCGTTTGTTTAATCCGTAAGTTCAATGCGGATTTTTTTGCCCAGGCCGGCCGCCAGGCGCGCCAGGGTGGTCAGGTTGGCGTTGCCGAGGCCGAGTTCGAGCCGGTCGACGTATTCGGGTGAAAATCCGGTTTTGTGTCCGAGTTCGGCCAGGCTTAGTTTTTGTTCCCGGCGGAAGTAGCACAGTTGTTCGCCAAGGCGGCATTTTGCGCTTTGCAGGGAATCGTCAAAATCAGTTGCCGGGGGCATGTTTGTTTCTCCATTTAAGGTTAACTTTATGGCGCCCGGGTTTTTGTGGAAATGTGTTTGATATAAACATGGTGACGATGATCACTTTTTTCAATATCAGGCGGATTATTTTTTTTCGGGGCGGGGTGTTCTCCGGTGAAGAGTGGTTGACTTTAATGATTTTCGTGATATTTTCAGGCGGAAAGGGAGCAGAAAATTATGTCAGGCGAACCGATTATTAAATTATCTTTGAAGCAACTGGCGGGTGAGGCTTTGGTTTTTTGGAGGGCTCATCAGCGGTTGATGGCGGCGATGACGCTTGCCGTGTGGCTTTTTTTATCGGCCGGGTTTTGTTTTATCGGCGGCTGGAGCAGCTCGTGGTTTTTGCTTTGGATGGCTCTTTTTTATTATTTCTGGTACGTTTTTATCCGCTTCGTTTTTGACCGGCAGCCATGTTTTTCACCGCAGAAGTTGTTATCGACGCTGATTCCGTTTACGCGGATTTTGTTTGTTGCCTTTGTGGTGGCGACGTTATTCGTGCTTATTCCCTTTGCGCCGTATATTATGGATGTGCCGGTCGAGGTGAAAGAAAACTATTCTTATTTTCAACAGCGGTATATGCAGGATTCTGATGCGTATGATCTGGTTTTGAACGGGGGGCTGATTCTGGCGCTGCCGCCGCTCTTTATTCGTCCGTTTATGGCCTGGATCAGCGCGGTTATCGGCCGGAGCTGGTCAATGCAGACAGCCTGGGAAAAAACGCGCGGTCATTATTTTGAGATGTGTATTCTGGTTTTGGTTGCGGATATTTTATTCTGGCTTTTGCGTTATGCCGCGGTTGAACTGGCGCTGCCCTGTGTGATTGTCTGGCTGGCGGCGGCGCCGCTGATTGTGTTCGGCGCCTTGGTGCTGGTGCGGATGTATGCCGCTTTTTATGCCGTTTCCTGATGTTTTGTTTTTAGCCGATGAGGTCTAAAAATTCAGACTCGCTCAGCATTTTGATGCCGAGTTCTTTGGCTTTGTCCGCTTTTGAACCGGCATCAGTGCCGACAATGACATAATCGGTTTTGGCGGAAACGGAGCCGGCAACTTTGGCGCCGAGGCTTTGGGCTTTGGCTTTGGCTTCGGAGCGGGTCATGTGCTCCAGCGTGCCGGTGAAAACGACGGTTTTTCCTGAAATGGGGGAATCACTGCGGGCGGTGTCGATATAGTTTTCAACCCGGACTTCCCGCAGCAGGTCGTTGACAGTTTTCAGGTTGTGTTCTTCCCGGAAAAATTCGACAATATCGGTCGCCATGGATGGGCCGATGCCGTCGATGGCGACCAGCGGTCCGGTTTCCCGATTGATCATTTCCTGCATGAAACGGGCGAAATTTCCATAGTTTTGTGCCAGCAGGCGTGCTGTGGCCGTGCCAACCTGACGGATGCCCAGAGCATAAATGAAACGGGGCATGGAGATTGTGCGTTTGGCGTTGATGGCATGAAACAGGTTTTCAACAGATTTTTTGCCCCAGCCGTCTCGTTGTTCAAGGTGGAGAACCGAGCCGGTTTGGTGAGCGAAAAGGTCGTCGCTGCCGTTGCGCCGTTCAAGCGAAAAAATGTCAGCGGGGCTGTGCAAGATGCCTTCGCGGTAAAATTCCTCAATGATGGAGCTGCCCAGGCCTGCGATGTCAAAGGCTTCCCGTGAGACAAAATGGATGAGCCGTTCAGTGGCCTGTGCCGGGCAGGTGAGGCCGCCGGTGCAGCGTCTGGCGACTTCGTCTTCTTCCCTGATGGCATGGGCGCCGCAGACCGGGCATTTGTCCGGAAAAATGTAGGGAGTAGAATCGGCCGGGCGTTTGTCGATCAAGACTTTGACAACCTGGGGAATGACATCGCCGGCGCGTTGGATGATGATGGAATCGCCGATGCGGATGTCTTTGCGCTTGATTTCGTCTTCATTGTGCAAGGTGGCGTGTGAGACAATTACGCCGCCCACGTTTACCGGTTCAAGGTCGGCAACTGGGGTCAGGGTTCCGGTGCGGCCAACCTGAATGCGGATGTGGTTGATGGTGGTGACGGCCTGTTCTGCCGGAAATTTGTGGGCAATCGCCCAACGAGGTGTGCGCGTCAGAAAGCCGAGGCGTTCCTGCAGGGCGATGTCATTGACTTTATAGACAATGCCGTCAATGTCGTAAGGCAGGGAGGCGCGGTTTTCCATTAATTTGTTGAAGTTTGCCTCAATGTCGGCAATGCTTTGGCACAGACAGTTGAGCGGGTTGATGGGAAAGCCCCATTGTTGAAGATGGGTGAAAAAATCAGCCTGTGATGTCCACATCCGTTCGGAGACTTCTCCCCATGTATAGGCGAAAATGCTGAGCCGGCGTTCTGCTGTAATGCGCGGATCCAGCTGGCGCAGAGAACCGGCAGCGGCATTGCGCGGGTTGGCGAATGTTTTTTTGCCTTCGGCGGCGTATTTTTCATTAATGGCAAAAAAGTTGGCTTTTGACATGTAGACTTCGCCGCGGACTTCAAGAATGTCGGGATAGGTTCCGTTCAGGTTTTGCGGCAGCTGGCGAATCGTTTTCAGATTGGCGGTGATGTCTTCTCCGGTGATGCCGTCGCCCCGTGTGGCTCCCTGAACGAATTTTCCATGTTCGTATCTGGCCGAGAAAGACAAGCCGTCAATTTTTGGTTCGGCCATAAAAGAGATGTTTTCCGCGGTGTTCAGAAACCTTTTGACGCCCAGGGCAAAATCTTCAACTTCTTCAATGGAGAAGACATCGCCGAGAGAGAGCATCGGAAAACGGTGCGGGACTTTTTTGAAGCCGCTTTGCAGCGGTGCGCCAACTTTTTTCGAAGGGCTGTCGGCGCGAATCAGTTCGGGAAAACGGTTTTCTATTTCCTGATTGCGTCGTTTGAGTTCATCATATTGGGAATCGGTCAGGTAAGGGTCATCGTTCTGGTAATAGGCGATGTCCGATTTGGCCATTTCTTCCGCGATGTATTTCAGTTCGGCTGCGGCTTCTTCAGGTGTGAGTTCTAAGATGTTTTTCATTTTTTCCTCTTTATCAATCATTATGGGAAAATATAGGCGCTTTGAATGAATTTTTCCATCAGAAAGACGCGGTTATGCAGAAAAGAAAATATCCGATGTTTTTTTAGAGAGAGGCTTTTGAAACCGGTGTATCTGCTTTTTTATGCCAGGTAATAAAAAAGCGGGAATCGGAGTTGATCCCGCTTTTTCGGTATCTTTATTTTTTTTGCTATGCCGGCGATACAATCATCATCATTTGTTTTCCCTCAAGCTTGGGGGCAGAATCGAGTTTGCTCAATCCTTCCAGATCCTCAAGCAGGCGGTCAAGAACGGCTTTGCCCATGTTGTTGGCGCTGAGTTCACGTCCTTTGTAACGCATGGTGAATTTTACCTTGTTGCCTTCTTTGAGAAATTTTTTTGCCTGTTTGAGTTTGACCTCATAATCATGCGTATCAATCATCGGGCGGAGTTTGAGTTCTTTTATCTCAACGACTTTTTGATTTTTTCTGGCTTCATTCTTGCGTTTTTGTACTTCATATTTATATTTGCCGTAATCCAGAATTTTGCATACCGGCGGTGTGGCCTGGGGCGAAATTTCAATCAAGTCCAATCCATATTCATCGGCAAGAGCCAGAGCCTCTTTAACCGATACTATTCCGCGGTTCTCGCCGTCGGCGTCAATCAATCTGATTTCTTTGGCGCGGATATTTTCATTTATGCGTGGTCCGTCACTGTCACGTACTGACGCATTAGTCTCTTCTTTTATTATTGTAACCTCCTGATTATTGTTAACCAAACGTCTGTTATTTTACAAAACAAATCTTTGTTGGCAAGAAGAATCAGCATATTGTTCTGCAGAATCTTCAAAATTTGTTATGTAATTTAATTCGTAAAGAGTTAATTTTTTGTTGTCATGATGCTTTTTGCGGCGAAATTTTTGCAACTAATTTTTATTATTATCAATAGGTTAAAAATATTATGCAAAAAAAGTTCATTTTTTTTGAAAAAAGTTGTTGACTTTGGTGTTTGATTGTCATATAAACCACTTCGCCGACGGGTTGAGACCTTAACGAAAAGTTAAGAGAATGAAATCCGAAGGCAGGTTATAAATAGATAGTAGATATGGAGAGGGGATACGCAGACGGTATATTCGGAAGGATGAAGTCTGTGATATTTTCGGAAAAGGAACCAAGAAAATTCTTTTAGAGTGAAGGTAAGAAGCAGACAGGATTGGAATTCAATCAATTAAGATGAGAGTTTGATCCTGGCTCAGAACGAACGCTGGCGGCAGGCTTAACACATGCAAGTTGAACGAGAATGTTGAGTAGCTTGCTATTTGACAGGACAGTAGCGCACTGGTGAGTAACACGTGGGAATATGCCTATTGGTGGGGAATAACAGTTGGAAACGACTGCTAATACCGCATAAGACCGGAAGGTGAAAGATTTATCGCCGATAGATTAGCCCGCGGAAGATTAGGTAGTTGGTGGGGTAAAGGCCTACCAAGCCGACGATCTATAGCTGGTCTGAGAGGACGATCAGCCACATTGGAACTGAGACAC
>CALXTH010000143.1 GCA_944391365.1 uncultured Alphaproteobacteria bacterium
TCTCTCTTCTTGCATTTTGGTTGACACACGTGTCAGTATGACGGCTTTCATTTTCTTTAATGTCCTGTTTGATTGATAACATACACGTTGCAAATCCTGTCAGGTTGCGAACACCTTGTTTCAGTTCTTCCTCGGTTTTAGGGACAGACGCAATGTTTCTCAATGCTTCGGTTAAACTTATTGTCATTTTATCTTTCTCTTAATCGAACTCAATCTAATATATTGTTTTGTCCTGGTTTTATTGCAAAGGGGCTTATTTTTGATAAGCCCCGGACACTTTTAATTAAACCCGTTCAGAAATATATTGATTCTGTTCGTTTTGGCGGGAAGCTTCAGATTGTATATACATTTCATGAAGCATCGGCTCAGCGGCGGCAAGGGTTCTCTGCTTTGCTTCCTCTACTTTTCGGGCATATTCTTCTTGTTTTTCCCTGGCTTTTTGCTCGCGTTCGGCTTTTTTCTTATTCTTCCGGCGCTCGTTGGCTTCTTTTTTGCGCACCGCAGCATTATCAATCTCTTTGGCCAGAAAGTCGGTAATATCCTCATTAAATTCGCCGGCCTCAACACTGTTGTAAAAATCAAACAAGAAACTTATTTTCTGCTGAGTATCCAGCAAATCCAGAGAATAGCGGACAATGCGTTTGCCGCCCAGACGAAGCGTAAAGATTGAATTCTTTCCGTATCAATAATCAGCTTGTTCATGCGGTTTTGTAAATTCCAGCTTTCTTCTTTGATGTTTCTGATATTATCGGTCAAAAGTTTCAAAATCCGTTCCTTGGCTGTTTCCTAGGTCAGCTTGCCTTCGTCTTTTGAGGTTTCAATCTTAAAAGCGTTATATTTTTCCAAAAAGTTTTGCAGGATTTTGCTTAAAACCGGATAATTTGGTTTTAATCAGCAAAAGAATCGCAGAATCAGCATGATTTTATTAAATGAAATTAAGCCTATAAATTTTGCTTATTATCAAAAAATTTGTGTAATCTTAACTTATTCACTATATAATATATATTGGTAGATTAGGATAGTCATATGGAAAAAGACCCTTTTATTGAATACAGCAAAGAGACCGAACCGAGCAAACGCGAAAAATGTTATGCTTGGAAAACTGCTATTGGTTTGCAAGATGTTGACGGTTTAAAAACTTCCGATTATTTGATTGAAACGGCTAAAAGGAATATTGAAGGCGATATTACTATTGATGAAGTTCAGGGTTTGCTGGATACTTATTATGAAGAAAATGGCAAAAGAACCGATAAAGACAGAACACAAGAAGCCGATAATGTTTCGGCAAGAATTACCAAGCTCTTATCGGAAAAAGCCTTTAGCTTTACTTCTACCGAATATATTTCCATACATAAAAAACTATTTACCGGCATATATGACCATGCGGGTTTAATCCGTGACTATAATATTACCAAAAAAGAATGGGTTTTAGATGGCCAAACCGTTATTTATGGGACGGCTTCTGAAATAAAAGATACTATAAACTATGATATTTCCGAAGAAAAGAAGTTTACTTATCAAGGTTTGTCCTCTCAAGATATTATTACTCATTTGGCTAAATTTGTTTCTGGCCTTTGGCAGATACATCCATTCAGAGAAGGAAACACCAGAACGACTGCCGTATTTTTTATCAAATACCTCAGAACATTAGGTTATGACGTTACAAACGATATTTTTGCCGAAAATGCGTGGTATTTTAGAAATGCTTTAGTTCGCGCCAATTATAACGATCTTAAAAATGATATTCATGCCACAACTGAGTATTTAGAGCTGTTTTTAAGAAACTTGCTCTTGGGTGAAAATAACACCTTATCAAATCGTTCAATGCATATAAGCCATAAGCTGGATAAAAAAGTAGACATTCAGACATCAGAAGTAGACATTTACGCTAAAAAAGTAGACATTGAATGTATCTGTAAAGATAAAATCCCCCATATTACTCCGAAGTCGATTCAGCACATCATTAAAATGTATGATAAATATACAACGGTTGGGTATTTTGGACGTTCGGATATTGCCGAACTCTTAAACTTAAGTCCCGCTATGACATCAAGATTACTTAAAACCCTGTTAGATAATCATATCATTGAGCCGGTTAAAGGTTTTGGCAAAGGAAAATATCGGTTTTCAGCCGAGCATGACGATTAATTGGCGTGATTTTATTAACTTGATTTCGGCGATGTGGTTGCAGCCGGTGCTTTATTCAGCGCGACCGGCTCACCGTATATCAGCGTTTTGTATTTTATCGGCTGCCGTTTCGGCGTTAATGATGGAATTGACATTCCGCCGGCAGGTGTTGGATTTTATGACTGCATGTTTGAAGAAGCTTACAATGTGCGCTTGCGAAATGAAACACCGGACGCACCGATAGAATTTGACAATAGCTCCTTTGTTTTTCTCTTAAAATAGAAAGAAAATAAATCAGTTGAGAGGAGTTTGACGGCTTCAATAAAAAAGGAATGCGATTTAGGCATTCCCTATAAAGACAAATTAATATGATGAGATTTATAGCTGTTTGCTACATAGATATTTATCTCGCGACTTTCGTTTTTTCCGAATAAAAAAACACCGCTTTGCCGGATAAATATCTTTGTAACAAAAAGACAAAGGAGATTTTTATGTTGATTTATAACTCAGAGAACGAATGCTACTCCAGATTTATTCCTATTGACCAAGCAGCTGAAATGCAAGAGAAAATAAAGAAATTGGAAGAGAGATTGCAAAATATGCCGGTTAACCCGATTGATCAGGCGGAATGTACCGAAGAACTTGATATTGATGACGTTAATTCATTAAAGAAATTGCTCAAAACGGAAAATTTTAATATCAATATGCCGATAAACCGCCGTCGTGCCAGTTTATTCCTGCTTGCCTGTTATTTTTGCTCTGATAAAGAGCTTTTGGAATTTCTTATAGAACAAGTCAGCGAAATCAACAGAACGGATATTTTCGGCTTTAATGCCATTATGTCTGTGATTTTGAACGAAAACATGGACGATGAAACAAAATTAGCCGTATTGCAAATGCTGATTGATAAGGGCTGTGATGTCAATTGGATTAATTGCCAGAACAAAACCGCATTAATGCTGGCCTTGGAGCGTATAGAGCCTGATATTGCCAATCTTTTACTTGATAATGGTGCTGTTTTATATAAGAACTGATTTTATTTCAAACACTCTTCAATATAGGCTATGGCATTGAGCAAACTTTGGGTTGCGAGGGTTAGTTTTCCATATTTTTTGTTTTGATGAAGATTATTAAGCCAGTACTGATAAATCTTCATCATTAAACTTTTACAATCACCGGCAAAAACCTGTAAATCGCTACGAATAACAGTATCATCATCTTCCTGTAAAATCTGGTAACCGGTGATTTTGTTATGGTTCTGTGCCAGAAAGTTATTCAATTCCGCCTCATCGGCAAAGTTTTTATATCCCCTGCGACTGGTTATCGTTTTAATCAATACCTTCAGAACAAATCCTTATGCTTTATAAGGGTATTTATTAAAATAAAAAAATATTTTAATTTGAAAATAAAATTAGCTTAGATTGACCTTTGTTTTTTGGGCTTTGATATAAGCGACGATTAAAGAAATTATAGCGGAAAGAAGTGCTAAAACAGCCAGACCAAACAGCAAATATCCCAACACGCCATCAGCATAACCAAAAATCAGATAACTTCCCATCATCGCGAAACCAATAATAATCATAAAATACGGTATCCAGCCGATTGCCGCCAAATAATACGTCGTCTTTGGATATTTGTTCATAACAAAAGAAATGAATTTCGGTGTTTTATTAACGAGAAGCATTATTGCACAAACGATGAACAATAAAAATACAACATCGGAAATAAGCTCAAATCCCAATAAAGAAAAAGGAGTATCTAAAACACCATATATACCGCCCAATACAAGAGCTTCTTTTGACCATAATTTCATTGTTTGTACTCCTATTTTCTTTTGAATTTAGTTTAAAATAATATTTAATTCTTTATTTTTTCTTACGATTACCACAGCTTTCTCTATAGGCATTAATCCCGTGTGCTGTATGAGCTCCTAATGAAGATCCTAAATTTATATATTTAATTCCTTTTCCTATAACCGGTAATTTGGTTAGCATTTTATCAGCTATAGACGAACCTGTAGAAATAGGCTTTTCCACAGCTGCATCCTTTCTGATTTTTATGAAGTTTTTAGCTACTCCTTTTGCCGAACAATCATTATTATAGCGAGATGTGCTCTGTTGTGAAGCAGATGTTTTTCTAGGCATTTTAATTTCCTTTCCAGTAAAAATTAACTTAAGTGATAGCGCTATCATTACTTATATAGGTAATACAATATATTAAAATCAATAGTTGTTTTAGTGTAAAATATATTTTTTTAATTGTATTTTATTTAATTTAAAATAAATGATGATGAATCAAAGCATTAATATGAAAAAATGTTAAAAAAGTGCTTGACTTGAGAATCCCGGCATGGTAACCCGGGTGCCATCTTTAAAATCTTGGTTGATTTTGATGGAGATTCAAATGGATAGCAACAATTTAATGCAAGCGCTTTATGCTATGGACTGGGAACGGATTAAAACCAAACTCAACGCTGGTGCGGATGTCAATTTCCCTTATAGCAAGCACGGTTGGACGCCTTTTATGTGGGCATGCCGGGAATTTTATGAGCCTGAAGCGATTAAAGCATTTCTGGCAGCCGGCGGCGATATTAATTCCCGCAATCAATATGAGGAAACGCCTTTTATCATTGCCGCCAAGCACCGGAGTTCACCGCAGACATTGTCGGTTTTGCTTAAAGCCGGAGCGGATATCAACGCGCAGGATAAATTCAGCAACACAGCGTTTGTTTATATCGTGAAGCATCCGCAGGCCATGATGCGGCTTCGGGTTTTGGATTTTATGATTGATAATGGCGCCGATCCGAATATCAAAAACAAGCACGGCAAAACCATTTGGGATTATGCCGCCTGTTTGCTTCGGTTTACCGGAAATTTAACATTCAGGGCGCGAGCCACTTGGGACGACATCTGTTTGTTTCCAAACTGGTTAATTCCGGCGTGAATATCTGTATTGTGCAGAAACTGGCTAATCATAAAAACATCAGCACCACCCAGCATTATTTTAACTATAACGACCAAATGCTCGCCAACGCCGTGGAAAATTAGGATTTGAGATGAAAACAGTAGATAGAGTTTGGTTTTTAAGCAATTGCGAATGGATTTATAACAATCGGCATAGGTTGAAAAATAGATCTTGTGTCAATTTTGTGTTGACAGGATTTGTCATCAATTCCTTCGGATGTCCTTATTACGGCTATGCTATTGATAAAATAACTCTCGGTAACCTAATGAAACTCTGGGACAACGGCTTTATGTTTCGTGGTTATCTGTTAATCCATTACCGTAGGCATCACAATAGTGATTACAGCAGTATTTCATATATCAAAGATAGGAAAGTTATTAGTTATGACTATTCCTGCCGGCCGCCGGAAGAACAATATATTCCATCACGGCTGATTTTGCAGATACTCAAAAACCTCCGTCGCTACCAGCCCGATGATTTGGATAATTATAGAACGGTGGAAGAATTGGCAGAGGTGTTATAGATGAGTATGTCTAGGCTTTCCTTTGAAAAATGTGATTCTGTTGGAAGATTGTGTTCTTGACTTTTATTTTAGCAGATAATATAATATCCATAAATGATATATAATTACATTTGGAGATAATATATTGTCTTTTATATTAAAATCACAGCAAGAGGTTATGCAAGAGATTGCCGAGAGGGCTAAGTTTAAGCGTTTGGAGCAAAATCTGACGCAGGAAGGTTTAGCGTTGCGTTCGGGCGTTAGTTTGGGAAGTATTAAACGTTTTGAACGAACCGGTGAGATTTCGCTTAAATCGCTGATTGATATTGCTTTGGCTTTGGGATGTTTGGAAGACTTTGATGCCTTGTTTGCAGACAATGCGCCGCGCGGCAGTTTGTTTGAAAGCAAAGAAGAGAAAAAACGCAAACGGGGGAGCATCAAATGAGATTGAATGTTTTTTTGAACGCTTACGGCAAGCGACACTTTGTCGGGATTTTAGAAGAACAAGCACCACATATCTTTTTTGAATATTCACCGGAGTTTATTGCAACCGGAATAAATTTGTCCCCTTTTATGCTGCCGCTCAAATCACAAATCTTTGAAGACTCCAAACAGACCTTTGACGGTCTTTTCGGCGTGTTTAATGATAGCTTGCCTGACGGTTGGGGCTGTCTGCTTTTAGACCGACAATTACAAAAGAAAGGCTTGCGTTTGCAACAAATCACGCCTTTACAGCGTTTATCCTTGATTGGGCTTAATGCTATGGGGGCATTGGAATATGAACCCATTACCGAAAATGACAGCGAATTTGTTGGTGATATAGAATTGGATTCACTTTGTTTGGAAG
>CALXTH010000144.1 GCA_944391365.1 uncultured Alphaproteobacteria bacterium
GCCCGGCCGGTTATGCCTCCTCATGCCCTTACGGCTATACCTCAACCACCAGCAAACGCTGCTCTTGCGGCCTGACCTCGGGAACTTGCTACAAATGCAAATCATCTCCTTCTTATCCCTCCTCTTCCGGTGGCTGGAATGGCTCTTCCTCAAGCGGACACTCGGGATATCCCAGCTCCAGTTCTTCCTCTGGCGGTTGGAACAGTTCGTCTTCATCGTCCGGATCAAGCTCTTCATCCGGTTCAAGCAGTTCTTCTTCAAGCTCTAGCAGCGGAAGCTATAATTCGGATTGTGATGCTAGTCCGGTAACTTGTACAAATAAACAAATATGTGAATATAATTCTTGTAGAATTTGTGTTTCATGTAAAGATAATCCTGACTGTAATGCTTCTCCCAAAACTTGCTCTGAAGGATGTAAAACAACAAATTCCTGCGGAATTTGTACCGAATGCAATCCTGTAACTCCTTGTTATCTTGAAGGATGTCCTTCAGATTCAAGACAAGGGACTGCTTGCGAGAAAAAATGTAAAAATGCGGGATATCGTCCATGTGGATGGAGCTATGGATGGAAATGTACCCATTACACTGTCGGAAGCTGTGTTTGTGAAGACGGAGGAGATTGTTATAAATGCTGATAATATCTTAAATTTCTCTTCAGAAACAAACCTTTTCCTACAGAAAGATGTTTGTGAGATGGAAAAAGCGCTCCGGTTGGGGCGCTTTTTTACAGATTTTAATTGTAATACTTTTTCAACAGTCTCAAAAGAGCGGGGTTGTTGCTTTCCTTGACCTTCTTTTGAAAATAATTGAAATTTCCCCATTTTATAAAATAGGGTGTTACAACTTTCCACTGAAGCATTGGTTTTAAATATCCCTCACCAATCAGCTGCAAATCATTTTTTTGCAACAGGCGATCAATGTTGTCTTTTGTCCACAAATCCATATCGAACAACAACAGCATTTTGATCACAACATCATCACCTTCAAGTAAATGCGGCGACAAATAAAGGCGATCATCCCGGCTGAGCGCCCGCATTAATTTGGCACAGGGCAGGACTATTCCTTCAACCACGGCGACGGCTTCTTCTTCATTCAGAAATTTATGGCCGTTCCAAAACTGTTTTTTTGGTTGTGTATCCATAATAATTTATATTTTAGTTTATTAATAATAAAAAAGACTGCGTTATTTTATCAAGTAACGCAGTCTTCTGTCAATAATCGTTTTCAGGCAAATCTTTTGGCAAAACTGAATTTGTCTTCACCATTAACGGTGGTGATTTTTTTGTTATTCAGAATCGACGGGAGTTCCTGTGTGCGGAAAACGCTGCGCGGATCTGCCCCGTTGACGAAGGCTACGACATCGCCTTTGGCCGAATCGATAAAGCGCTTGGAAGCGATCGACCAGATATCGGCAATTTCATCAGAGCTCAAACCGCAATCTCCGCTGGACAGTCCCATCTCAACCAATTTTGCCCCGCAATCCGTGTGTTCAATCATCATCCGGTCCGGATGTGCTTTGACATAACTGAAAGCTTTGTCCCGGTTTTCTTTGGTCGGGAGGTAGCTGATACTATACAGGACAATGCTGTTTTCAGGCGTGGAAACATCATAGTCCTGCGCAACGCGAAATGCTTTATGAAACAACTCTGACGACTTCATTATTTTTTCCTCTTACTCTTTACCACATCAAGCTGGCCGTCACTGCCGACGATAATATCCGCGGTATCGTCATCGGCAATTTCGCCGCTGAGAATCTTTACGGCTAATTTATTCTCAATTTGATTTTTTAGCAAGCGTTTTAGAGGTCTTGCACCGTAAACGGGGTCATAACCGTTGTTGACAATCCAGATGAAAGCGGCGTCATTGACATTGAGCTTAATGTTATGCACGCTCAGGCGTTTTTCAATGCCTTTCACCATGATGGCCGCAATTTCCCTGATATTATTTTTATCCAGACGATGGAAGAAAATAATTTCATCAATACGGTTGATAAACTCCGGACGGAACGACGCTTTGACAATATCCATAACCTGTGCCTTGATTTTGCGCGGGTCATCGGCGCCAGTGGCCTGGGAAAGAATCTCCGCTCCAAGGTTGGAGGTCATGATAATTATGGTGTTTTTGAAATCGACTGTTCGTCCCTGCCCGTCGGTCAGGCGTCCGTCATCTAGCACCTGTAACAGGACGTTGAAAATATCAGGATGTGCTTTTTCAACTTCATCAAACAAAATAACCTGATACGGCCGGCGGCGGACAGATTCTGTCAGCAGGCCACCTTCTTCATAGCCGACATATCCCGGAGGAGAACCAATCAGGCGGGCGACGGCATGTTTTTCCATATATTCGGACATGTCAATCCGCAACATGGCTTTTTCATCATTAAACAGGAATTCGGCCAGGGTTTTGGCTAATTCAGTCTTACCAACGCCGGTCGGCCCCAGAAACAGGAATGATCCAATCGGCTGAGAAGCATCGCCGATGCCGGCCCGCGACCGGCGCACTGCATTGGAAATGGCGATAATTGCATCTTTTTGCCCGACAACACGTTTAGACAGGTAGTCTTCCATGTGCAGGAGTTTTTCCTTTTCGCCCTCAAGCATTTTATCAACCGGGACGCCCGTCCATTTGGAAACAACGGCGGCGATATTTTCATCCGTCACGGTTTCGCTGGCATGGCTTTTGGCTGATTTGGCATTGTTTTCAATTTCTTTCAGGCGGTTTTCCAAATCCGGAATAATGCTGTATTGCAGTTCACCGGCTCGTTCATAGCGTCCTTCACGCTTGGCAATATCGACCTCAATCCGCGCTTTATCCAACTGATTTTTGAGCTCGGTGATATCAGCCAGCCCCTGTTTGTCTTTCTTCCATTTTTCCTCAAGGGTTTTGGCTTTCCCTTCAAGGCCGGAAATTTCATAGCCAATCAGCTCCAAGCGGGATTTTGACTGTTCATCGGTTTCTTTTTTCAGCGCTTCCCGCTCTATTTTAAGCTGGAGAATCCGGCGGTCGAGTTCATCAAGTTCCTCGGGTTTTGAATCAATCGCCATTCGTACCGAGCTAGCCGCTTCATCCATCAGGTCTATTGCTTTATCCGGCAGGAAACGATCGGTAATATAGCGGTTGGACAAGGTGGCCGCGGCAATCAGCGCACTGTCGGCAATACGGACACCATGATGAAGTTCAAATTTATCTTTAATACCGCGCAGAATCGAAATGGTTTCTTCGACACTCGGCTCGCCGACGAACACCGGTTGAAAACGGCGTGCCAAAGCGGCATCTTTCTCAACATATTTTTTATATTCGTTCAGTGTCGTTGCGCCAAGGCAATGCAATTCACCGCGCGCCAGAGCCGGTTTCAGCAGGTTTGAGGCATCCATTGAGCCCTCGGAAGCCCCGGCGCCGACAATCGTGTGCATTTCATCTATAAACAGGATGATGGTTCCGTCCGACTCCTCGACTTCTTTCAACACGGCTTTTAAGCGCTCTTCAAATTCGCCGCGGAATTTGGCTCCGGCAATCAGGGCGCCCATATCCAATGCGAGCAGGCGTTTGTTGTGCAGACTCTCGGGAACGTCATTGTTCACGATACGGATTGCCAGTCCTTCGACGATTGCCGTTTTGCCCACGCCGGGTTCACCAATCAGTACCGGATTGTTTTTGGTCCGTCGGGACAAGACCTGTATCGTCCGGCGGATTTCGTGATCACGGCCGATCACCGGGTCAAGTTTGCCTTCTTTGGCTTTGGCTGTGATGTCTATCGCATATTTTTTCAAGGCATTAAAGTTATCCTCGGCACTTTCGGAATCGGCCACCCTGCCTTTGCGCATATCGTTGACAGCC
The DNA here is from genome assembly GCA_944391365.1 of uncultured Alphaproteobacteria bacterium. Classification (GTDB taxonomy): domain Bacteria; phylum Pseudomonadota; class Alphaproteobacteria; order RF32; family CAG-239; genus HGM16780. Next base: position 3,838 of record CALXTH010000144.1, read on the forward strand.
TGGTTCAACCGAACGGCATCCGTTCCTGCGGCTTTCAGCAAGTCATAGGCTTTCGTCCCGGCGGTTTGCGCCAGCGCCTGTAAAATACGCTCTATGGTCACAAAACTGTCTCCGGACATTTCCGCCAGTTTTTCGGCTTCCATCATCACCCGCGTAAAATCCTGGTTCATGACCGTTTGAACACTTTCGCCGCTGACGGAAGGTATTTTTTTGAGCGCGGCATCAACAGAATCACTCAGCCGGGGAACATCTGTTCCGGCTTTTGCCAACAGTTCCGTCACCGGCGAATCTTTCATGTGCAACATGACGTCCAACAGGTGTTCGGTTGAGATAAACTGATGTTTTTCCCGTGCTGCCCGGTTGACAACATCCTGTATCAGCTCTTTTGATTTGTTTGTCAGTTTTTCAAAATCCATGCTTAACACCCCTTTCTGTGTTTTTTATACTTATAATATAAGAGCGGGAAAAGGGTTAAATCAAGCGCCGGGAGAATTTTTTCAGACTATTTGTTTGAGGCTTCCGGTTCAAGATGAAGAAGAACGAGTTCCGACGGGGCAAACAGCCGCATTGAGGGGCCCCAGAAGCCGTAACCATTGGAAACATAGAGTTTTGTCTTCTTGTTTTTTTCTTCATACAAGCCGCTCAGAAAGCCATCGTTGACCCGACTGACCAGAAAATGAAACGGAAAAATCTGTCCGCCGTGGGTATGACCGGAAATCATCAAATCGATTTTGCCGGGCGCAAGTTCTTTCAAAAAAGACGGGCTGTGAGACAGCAGGATTTTATATTCGCTTTGGTGTGCTTTTTGCATGGTCAAAGGTAAGTCCGGGCGCATTATTTTGTTGGCCCGGCGGGTGGTGTTGGCATCCGGAATGCCGCCGATATAAAGCTTTAACGGCGGCAGGGAAACCCCGTCGTTGTACAGCAGCCGGTATCCCATTTGCGGGAAAAGCGGCAGCCAATCTGTCAATCCGGCATAAAATTCATGGTTTCCCAGAACCATATATGTTCCATACTTGCCATGAAGGCCTGCCAATGCTTTAATCTGTTCAGGCATGGTTGAGGCTTTGTCATCTATCAGATCTCCGGCAATTAAGACCACATCCGGACGCAGCCCTTTGATACGGGCAACAAGCTGTTTTATTTTTTTGACCGGGGTTGTCTGGTTGACATGAAAATCGCTCAGGATAACAATATCCGCCGGGGTTGTTATTTTCGGGTCGGTTATTGTCAGCTCAACCAGACGCGGCGTTTTCATTCCTTCATATAAGGCATAAGCCGATAATCCTACCGCCAGTAGTACCGTCCAGAAGTTCATTTTATTTAACAGCGGCGCGCTTTTGGGATCTAATACAGTTCCATCCCGGCCGAACAGCCTCCACAGCCGATAAATCAAAAACCACAGAACATCTCTTAGTATCAGCAGGCAAAAGAGCAGAAAAACAAAGCCAAACAGCGCATACGCCCCCCAGTGCAGAGCGGCGTAAACTTCTCCGTCCAGCAGATTTTCACGTCGTATCCAGCCGATTGTCAGCGGCGCCAGCCAGCCGCTGGCAATCAATGCGGCCGTAAAAAGGTTAAATGCCCGGGAAAAGCCGCTATAGGCCGTCAAGATGCGAATCGTAATTATTGACGCACAAATTATTACTATAAATGACGCGATAAAAAAATACATAGACCTCCCCTGCAGCTTTATTCCGTTTTAGACGGCCGGGGCTTCTTCGGTATTTGTCGTCTGAGAATCAGCGGCATCACTTTTTGCCGCAGTACGACGGCGATAAACGCGTTTTTTCGGAGCTGGTTCATTTTCTGCCGGAGCGGCTGCGGGCAATACGGCGGCATCCTCTTTGACTTCAATAACCGTAAACTCTTTTTTTCCGGCAGTCGGCCGAGATTCAACGGCAGAAGAGACTTCAGGCTCTTTTTCGGCCGTTGTCTGTACAGGAGAATCTTTGACGACGGCGGCTTCCGTATTTTCCTTTTGCGGCTGGGACGCCTGATTTTGCGCGGTCTGGCTGTTATTCCGCTGTTGTTTCTTTTCATTAATATCGGTCACGATTTTCCGGTAATGTTCAGCATACTGCCGGTAGACTTCCGCCGTGACGTAGTCGTTGTTGCTTTGCGCGTCTTTGGCAAGTTCGTTATACCGTTTAATCAGGTCAAGCGCCGTCCCGTTGAACTTTCCGGCGGGGCTGGAACTGTCAAACTTGTAATTCAGCGAATAAATCTGATTGTTATTGTTGTTATAATTATTGTTGTTTCTGTATTTGTTATTTTGTTTCTTCATCTTTATACCATAATGCAGGCTAAACTTCCCTGGCGGAAAGCAACATTAAATCATCATAAAAAAATCTGTTTCGGAAAAACAAACAAAGTGCAAAACAAAATTTACGGGTATGCACTTTCTGGCTGTATCATACATACTATTTTTTTATTTGCAACTCTTTTTTCATGAATATGCGACGGGGCATAAAAAACGGGCTCTGTTGTCGGACAGAGCCCGGGAAGATTTTTTTGTTTACAAATAATTCAGCAAGGAAATATTTAAAACCTGCTGCATACATGCATAAGATGCATTCAGATTGTTGGCCGCCATCAATGCTTTGACCGCCGCTTCAGTCTGATCAACGTTTTTAATCGAATAAATGCTGTTTTCCAGATTGGTTTCAACAACCTGGTGGTTTTCCTGCACCGAATTGAGGACCACCGTATTAGAGTTCAGTTTTGCCAGAACGGTATAGACATCGGCATTGTGTTCCTGACTGTCGACACCGGAACTGTACAACGCGCTCTGTACCAGATCCATCGCTTCTTCAATGCGGTTCAGGGTGCGGTCAATATCAACCGTCTCTCCTTCCAGCATATTGCCCGTATCAACAATATTTCCCTGAGCAATCATTCCCAAAGCACGGAACATTTTTTCAAAAGCGGAATCGCCCCCGTTGATGTCAAAGGTCAGGGACTGGTTGTCCGAGATGACTTTTTCCGAGCTCAGGCTGCCGCCGACATAATAGGAATTGGCCTCAAGACTCCAGACTTTGTTGGCGGCAATGGTCGTATCGGGAAAGCGGGAGGGATCGACTTTGACTTCAAGGGTTTTACCGTCAGCGCTGACGCCTGTTACCTGAACCTGAGGCGAAATGTTTTTGTCGTTAAAGCCTTCCATGTTGATGACGGTTCCGATCGGGAAAGAAGTGCTGAAATTGACGGATTTGTCAGGATCCGTACTATCCGGCGTCAGGGTCAGGTTTTCTGCAATCGGGGTTGAATCGTCAAGGGTTATTGTTTTGCCATCGGCGGAAACTTCTTTAATGACATAAACTTTCCCGCCGTTGTTGCCGGCTCCGTCGCCGTTAATGACCAGCGTATCCCCTGCCGACAAGGTTTTGAAAGCTCCATATTCCGTGGCGTTAATTGTGTTTTTATCCGCGCTGAAGGTCAGCGTGCCGGTTGTTTTGTCATTGGCATCAACAACTGACTGCAAAAAAGCACCATCATTAGCGGCCGTAATCGTGCCGGTATTGCCGCCGGTTGAGGCCAGAGTGATATCTCCGGTATCTTCAGCGGTCAACACTCTGTCGGACTGGTTTGCCGCCGCCGTCTCAGGATAAGTGATATTTATTCCGTCATAATAGGCCTGAAATTCTTCCAAATTGGCAAACGGGAAATTTATCGGTGCGTTGTTGGAATCGCCGCCGCCGAAAATATATTTGCCGTTGACATTGGTATTCAGGGCATCAACCAGCATTTTCAGCGTGCTGAAAGCCTGATTTTGCAGTGATTTCAGCGTATTATACTGGTCTTCACTCATTGAGTGCGGTTCACCGGTTTCAACACCGGCAACATCCAAAACCGTGGACGGACCGTCAACCGTGTATAGCGGGAAGCTCAATGTTTCTCCATCCACCGTAAATTCCGATCCGCCGGGAACCGTATTTTTAACGGCGATGGCGATTTCTTCTCCGTTTGTTGCTGCTGAAATATCTATCAGATGATCACCGGCGGTGTTGGAAAACGTCCAGGTTTCACCGTTGATGGTTATTGTCTGTCCGATGTAGTCACCAATATTATCATTGCCGAAAATGATTTTTCCGCCGGTTTCATCGGGCGAGGTTCGTTCCAAATCCATGCCGCTGGCTTCGGTCAGAGCCGTTTTGAAATCCTGAAGGCTTTCCTGAATCGAATCCATGGCCGTACTCATGGTATTCAGTTCAACCTGGACAACATCATTGCTGTCCATAAAACTTTGTGTTACGCCGAGCATGGCCTCAAGGCTGACAATCGTATGCGCCTGCATACCATAGCCGGAATAATTCTGCGATTTCAGCCCGCTTGTTGCCTGATAGCTATACAAATCAAGCTGTGATTTAATATTAAGGGCCTGATTTATCTGATTAATATAAGTGTTATATGTCGGAACTCTAACCATGATAACCTCCTTTACTGCATCATGCCAAGCAAGATGTCTAACATTTCTTTAGACGCGGTGAATGTCTGGGCACAGGCCGCGTAGCTTTTCTGATAAATAATCAGCTGGGAGAGTTCTTCATCAATATCGACCCCGCTGATCTGCGCCTCTTTGGTGGTGATTGAGCTCAGCAGATCCTGCTGATAACTCAGCGTGTTTTCGGCATCGGAAATTCCCGAGGCAATATTCCCCACAAAGGTTGACGCATAATTGGCCAGAGTGGTGGAGCTGCTGGCGATTGTCCCCGCCTGGCCGAAAGTATGGTTTTCGGAGAAAAATTTACCCATGTCGTTGGCGATATCGTTGGCGGCAGCATTCAACCGGTAGATTCCCGAGCTGGTATCAAACTCCGGCGCCCCGCCGGCAATCAGTCCCGGGGTGATCTGAATATCTTCACGGATGGTGATGCTGCCGGACAGGCCGACATTTGACGGTTCAAGGCCGATACGTTCAAGAAACCCGCTGGTGGTGCCGCCGGCTCCCGGGCTTTCGGTAATTTCAAGCTGACTGCCGGACATATTGTCAATCCGGAGCATATAGCCGTTGCCGTTCGGAACCAAAGACGCCCGCAAGTGTTCACTCAGCACCG
>CALXTH010000145.1 GCA_944391365.1 uncultured Alphaproteobacteria bacterium
ATTTGGCCAGGTATACTTCCGGGCACCGGGCCGGGCTGGGGCGGGTGTTTTGTTTTGACTGGGACAAACGCGATAATCCGGCCGAGGGTGTGTTTTGGCCGCGGTGGAATCCGTTGTCAGAAAAAGATATGCCGGGCAAGAGCGAAAAACGCGAACTGTATTTGCGCCGGCTGGCCGAGCATTTGCTGCCGTTGAGCGGTGATGCGCACTGGCAGGCCTTGTCGGTGATGGCGGTTGAGGCGGTTTTGAATTTTTTTGTGGTTAAGTTTGAACAGGCCTGTGCCAATGATTATTTATTGACTCAGTTGTTGAAAAAGGGGACTTTTTCCGCGGATGAAGAAAAGATTTTGCTCAGTTATTATGCGTCGATGGATCAGCGTTATGCAGCGGCGGCAATAGAAAATGTTACGAACAAGACAACCGGGGAGGAGAATTATCTGCCAGTCGGCAGCTGGAACGGTGTGCCGGAGAGCTGGCAGGGTAAGGAATTGTGTCTGCCGATGATTACCGATTGTCTGTTGCAGAAATATCTGAAGATGCGGGAAAGCCGTCCGGATGATGTGTGGGCGGATATTTGTACAGAGTATAAAAATGAAGCGCTGCTTTTCGGGTATGGCGGGCGGATTGTTTCAATGTTTGATGATATTCTGGCCATGAAGCGGAAGGCACGGAATCTGTTGTTTTCCGGTTTGCTGGCTCCGTTGGAGATTTTTCAGAATCAGGCTATCCGGGAGCGGACGTCGTCAAGTGATTTTTCTTTGAAATATATCCGGGGAATGCGGCAGGAAGTGAGCGGCGAGTGGCAGTTGTCGACAACTTATCTGACAGCAGGGAGCCGGGAAGCCGCTTTTATGACCCGTTTGATGCTGGATATGCTGATTGAGCGCAATTTGGAAAAACATAAGTCAACCTCGCGCAATGTGCTGGCCGTGGTTATTGATGATCTGGAGCAGATGCCGAAGTTTAGTTCTCTGTGTCGGGGGATGGTCTCGGGGGCAGTGGCAAATATGGCTTTTATGTTATTGACGGACAGCATGAAAAAGCTCAGCGAGGTTTACGGCAAAGACAGTGTGGAGGAGATGACAGCTGCAGCGGCCTGTAAGCTGGTGTTTGCCAATGACAATATTGAGCTCAGCAAACAGTTCCGGGAGCTGGCGGTTTATGGCGCGAAATCCGTGCAAATTCCGGCCGGAGAGCTTAAACGGGGCGGCCGGCGGCAGCAGGGGCTTAGTGATGCCGCTTATTATCGCAAAATTGCCGATGAGCTGATTAATCAGAAAGAAAACCGCGATATCGGCCGGGGGCAGCATGTGCTTTTGGTCGGCGGGTTTTATAATCTGCCGGTCAAGGTGGATGTCAAGACTTTTGAGGTTGACGGTAAGCTCAGCATTTTGGCAAGGAAGGCACCTCATTGTTTTTTGGATGATGATTTGGTTCAGAAGCGCAACCGGCAGGATGTGGACGTTCCGACGATTGAGGAAGTGTTGGGCGGTTTGGCGCAGAAAAACGGAACAGGGGATGCTTTTTATCAGGAAACGGAGGCAGAACTTGCGGTGGCTCCGGTATCGGTATCCGGGGGTGAGGCCGATAAAGCCGTTTCGGATATTGAGGAGATGGAAGACGAATGGTGGATGGATGACAAGGCTTTTACGTTGGATGAGGTCAAGTCGGAAAATCCGGTTGAGGATAAGTAGAGAATGGAAGAGACGCTTTTTTCAAGTCAGGTTAAACGCCCGCTGGCGGACAGGCTGCGGCCGCAGACTTTGGCCGAGGTTGTGGGGCAAGATCAGGTTATCGGTGATAACGCACCGCTTGGGCGGATGGTGAAATCCGGCAAGGTGACTTCGTTTATTTTGTGGGGGCCACCGGGATGCGGCAAAACAACCATTGCCCGGTTGATTGCGGAACATACGAATCTTTATTTTGAACAGATTTCGGCGGTGTTTTCAGGGGTGGCCGACCTGAAACGGGTGTTTCAGTATGCGCAGGACAGGCGGGCGACACAGGGCAAAGGGACGCTGCTGTTTGTGGATGAAATTCACAGGTTTAACAAGTCGCAGCAAGATGGTTTTCTGCCGTATGTGGAAGACGTGACAATTATTCTCGTTGGGGCGACAACGGAAAATCCGTCTTTTGAGCTGAATGCGGCGTTGTTGTCACGGTGTCAGGTGTTTGTGCTCAACCGGCTGAATGAACCGGAATTTGAAATTTTGTTGGAGCGGGCGGAAAAAGAGGTCGGTCGGAAGCTTCCGGTGGATGCGGAGGCGCGGGCTTTTATTAAGACCATTGCCGACGGTGACGGGCGTTATATTCTTAATCTGGCGGAGAGTATCTGGAATTATGCCCAGCCGGGAGAAGTGTTCGACAAAGACAGTATTATCAAGATTATCTGCTCCCGGGCGCCAGTTTATGACAAGGGGCGTGACGGGCATTATAATTTGATTTCGGCGGTGCACAAGTCTTTGCGCGGTTCTGACGTGGATGCAGCTTTATATTGGGTGGCGCGGATGATCGAATCCGGCGAGGATCCGAAATATTTGTTGCGGCGGATGACCCGTTTTGCGGTGGAAGATGTGTCTTTGGCAGATCCGAATGCCGTGGTGCAGGCGATTGCCTGTTGGGATTTGTATGACCGACTGGGGTCTCCGGAAGGGGATTTGGCGGTTTTTCAACTGGCGGCTTATTTGGCGACGGCGCCGAAATCCGTCGGGGTGTATAAAGCGATGTATGCGGCAAAAGATGCGGCACGCCGGACAGGTTCGTTAATGCCGCCGAAAAATATTCTCAATGCGCCGACCAAACTGATGAAGAATCTGGGGTATGGTGAAGGATATGAATATGATCCCGACTGTGAGGACGGTTTTTCTGGGGCTAATTATTTTCCAGACGGGATGAAACGCGCCAAATTTTATTATCCGGTTGACCGCGGGTTTGAGCGGGAAGTGAAGAAGCGGGTGGAGTATTTTGAGAAGCTTCGCGCCGAAAAACAAAAAAAACGCGGATAACGGTCGATATAGTGTGTTGTCTGCGGGGCTCGAAAAATTCATGTACCTTTTTTGTACGCTAAAATTTTTCTCGCCCTTGACGCCTACTATTCGACTCGTTCTCCACGTTTTTACAAAACGCGGATGGCGGGGCAGAATATTTAAGCTGGCGCAGTTTGAACCCGCCACCGAAGCGGTGGGGCCATCGGTTAGCAAACGGGCGCCGTTTGATCCGGTCAGTTAGCTGTTGAGAAATTGGGGCAAAGAAGGCGCGATGCTCAGATAGAATTGGCGGAGGGTGAAGAGGAGGAAAAAATGTGTCATCGCGAGCAGGCGATAGCCTGCGTGGAAAAAAAAAGAAAAAAG
>CALXTH010000146.1 GCA_944391365.1 uncultured Alphaproteobacteria bacterium
ACCGTTCCTCCGGCTGCAGGGAATCCCATGTCTCCCATTAATGAGGCTGTCGAAACCTGTTTTCCGTCACCGTCAAAAATGATAAAGCGGACATCACCGTTTTCGATTTTGACTCTCTGATTGGCCGGATCTATAAATGTCCGGCTGCCGCTTAATTCGGACGGGGTGTTCGGATAAGCCGTTCCCCGGTTGTGTGCCTGGTTGATTGCATCCATCAGCACGCCGGCCAGCTCATCAAGCTGAGACTGCAGTGATGACAGGGTTTCATCGCGGATTTCAATCAGGCCGCTCAGTTCCCCGCCGGTTATTTTTTCAGTAATATCAACACCGTCAACAAAAATTCCGGTAATGGCACCGTCGGCATAGCCGGTTGTGGGGTTGGCCTGGGTGACCGCCGTATGCGACAGATAATGCGGATCTTTATCCAACAGCATGACGCCCTGAGTGGTCTGGATGACGATTTCGCCGTTTTCACGTTTGAAATAAGTGACGTCAATATAGTTGCTCAGTTCGCGCAGAGCCTGATCGCGTTTGTCCTCAAGATCGGCAACGCCGTCCTGACCAAGAACCGTATATTTGACAATCCGGTCATTCAAATCATCAACCGTATCCAACAGCTCATTAATACTTTCAATATCAGCGCTGATTTGCAAATCGGCATCACCGCGGAGCTTTTGAATATTCTGAGACAAAGAATTTAAGCGGTTGGTCATGGTCTGAGCGTTTGTCAGCAGGTTATAGCGGCTGGATGCCGAGTTGACTTCCTGAGCAAAACTGTTGAAGGCCGACTGCAAATCAGAAACGTTGGCCGCAATGGAGTTTTCGCCTTCTGGCGTGCCAAGCTGGGTTTGCATCTCGCTCAGGTATTCGCTTTTTACGGAAACACCGCCGTACGTCGCGCTTGAGCTCAGATAGCTTTTTAACAAGCCTTCATTGACCGTACGCTCAATATTCCCCATGGTTACGCCGCCGTTGTAACCGGCCAGGACAATGGTATTTTGTCCGGCGGTTTTCCGGGTATAGCCTTCTGTATCAACATTGGCAATATTACGGCTGACCAAATCCAGCTGGGACTGAGCGACTTTCATCCCGGCAATGGCTGTCTGAAATCCTGCAAGCATAGACATGACACTATCTCCTATAATGTTCTGTTTACGACAATGGAACTTCTGGTATTGTCGACCTTGGCATAGCCTCCTCCCGCCTGATAGGAGGTTGCATTGTTTTTATTGGTTATCTTTGCCAGACGGACGATGGATTCCATAATACTCCGGCTGGTTTCCATTTTGCTTTTCAGCAGCGAATCATTTTCTTTCATCAGGGTATCAAGTTTCAGAGAAAGTTCTTTCAGGGCGTTTCTCTCAGCCTCAGGCAATGTTGCCAGACAATCCTGATGTTTGATAAAGAATGCAACAGTTGAACGATAGGCGCCGACGGTTTTGTTTTTTTGCTCATAGAGCCGGCCGACAAGTTCAATGTCATAATCACGCAAAGCCTGATTCTCGGTTTCAAGCAGAGAGATAAACCCTTTGATAATTTCCTGGTAATCAGTTATTTTGTTTTTGATTTCTTCCGGGGTGAATTCTTTTTCCATCACAACACCTCCTGCCCTGCGGCTTCCTGAATTTCCAAAATACTTTTCATGACATAATCCGCGACGCCGACGGTTCCGGTTTTGGCCATGGCTTTGCCGTATTCATTCATCAGCAGCGAACGGTAAACTTTTTCCGCATGACCGCCGCCAAAGGGTCCGTCGGTTGAAATTCCCTCAAACATTGTCTCAGCCATTCTCCCGAGGAAAAACGCTTCAAAATCTTCTGCAGCCGCCCGGGCTTCTTTTTGATTTTGCAACTTGGCCGTGTTCATGGCATTCAATGCCTGAGACGAGGCTAAATCGGCTGTCATATATGTATTTGCGAGCATATTCATTTTAAATGACCTCTATATCAGCCTGCAAAGCCCCACTGGCCTTGACTGCCTGCAATATACTGATTAAGTCGCGCGGGCTGACGCCGAGCGCATTAAGCCCGTTGACAAGTTCCTGCAGATTAACACCGGTATCCAACACATTCAGCCGGCTGTCGGTATCTTCATCAATCATAATATCGGTTGCGGTATCAACCACCGTTGTTCCGTCGGTAAACGGCAGCGGCTGGGATATCAAGGGAATTTCGGATATTTTGATGGTCAGGTTGCCCTGAGCGATTGCCAGCTTGTTGATCTTGACATCTTTTCCGATCACCACGATGCCGGAACTTTCATCAACAACAACGCGGGCGGCCTGATCCGGTTGAACCGGAAGCTGCTCTATTTTGGTCATCAGCTCGACCATGTTATTCCGGTATTGCTCCGGAATTCTGACATCAACCGTTGAAGGATCCAGCGCTTTGGCTGCGTCTTCACCCAAAAGGGCATTGACTGCGGCGGCCACTCTTTTTGACGTGGTAAAATCAGGGTTGCGCAGAGCCAAACGGACATTTTGTAGGCTTTCGAGCGAAAAACCGACCTCATTTTCAATGATTGCGCCGTTGGCTATGCGGCCGGACGTCGGCACACCCTTGGTTACGGTCTGATTATTGCCGGCGGCGGAATATCCCCCGATTGCCACCTGTCCCTGCGCCACGGCATAGACCTCACCGTCAGCACCGACCATCGGCGTTGCAATCAGCGTGCCGCCCTGAAGGCTTTTGGCATCACCCAGTGCACTGACCATGACATCTATCCTGCTGCCTTCACGGCCGAAAGCGGGCAGGTTCCCCGTGACCATGACGGCCGCCACATTTTTGGATTTCAACTGTCCGTCACGGGAATTTATACCGACTCTGTCCAGCATGCTGATCAGGCTTTCTTTGGTGAAATTGACTGATTTGATATTATCTCCGGTTCCGTTCAATCCCACGACCAAGCCATAGCCGACGAGCTGGTTTTCTCTCACGCCTTCAAAATCGGCAATATCTTTAATCCGGGAGGCAGAATATGCATTCTCCCCGGTTAAAAACATTGTTGCCAGAACTATGGCAAAAGCGGCTGTTTTCTTTATATTTTTCCAAACCATGACGGTTGTATCCTTAAATCTGAAACTATTCCTCTCCGGTATATATGCAAAATTTGTGCCATTTTTTATGGTTGTAAGTTTTTTTAATTTCTGACATGATGTCGGCGAAGGTTTATTTTATAGCTAAAGGAGATTGAAACATGAAAAAGATTATTCCGGTTTTGGCCGCAGTTTCAATGCTGGCAGCCTGTGCGACTGATCCGTATACAGGGGAAAGCAAGGTTTCAAAGACGGCATGGGGAACGGGAATCGGCGCTGTCGCCGGAGCAGGAATCGGGGCTCTGGTCGGCGGTGAAAAAGGCGCGCTTATCGGCGCCGGTGTCGGTGCTGTCGGCGGGGCTGCGACCGGCGGGTATATGGATATTCAGGCCAGAAAGCTCCGTCAGGAACTGCTCGGTACCGGGGTTCAGGTTCAGGAGGCCAACGGGCAGGTTTATCTGATTATGCCGGGAAATATTACTTTTGATTCCAACGAATCCATTGTTAAATCATCTTTCAAGCCGGTTCTTGATTCCATTGCCAAGGTTTTGGTCGAATATGACAATACTTTAGTGGAAATCGGCGGATATACCGACAATACCGGTTCGGCTTCGCTTAACAAAAAACTTTCAGGTGAAAGGGCTGACGCCGTGGCTAACTATTTGATTATGAAGGGTGTTTCTTCAAGACGTATCAGTTCGGCAGGATATGGCTCTTCTAATCCGATTGCCTCAAACTCGACCGCAGCCGGGCGCGAACAGAACCGTCGTGTTGAAATCAGGCTTATCACCATGCAATAAGGTTTATCTCGCATGATCAAAAGGGAGAGTCTCACCTCTCCCTTTGTTGTTTTTTTACCATGACGTCAGAATAGGACGTGCATAAAATGGTCCAAAGCCATATCCTGTTCCGGTATTTTTTCCGTTAACCATGCTTACAATTTTAACACCGCTGCTCTGGAAATTGTTCCATTCCGTTGAAGACCAATAATCTCCTTCAGATAATGTCGTTCCTCCATATGTTGCAAGCAAACTATTGACTTCAGCTTTATATTCATAAATTGTAAATAATTGTCCCATTGAGGGCAGAATACCTTTTGCATTGCCACAAAATGTATAATTTTTACATAAATCTTTTGCTGTTGTCCAATAGGTTCTTTCAATATCTTGAATTGCGACATAAAAGGTCATTCCGACAGCTCTGACGCCAACGACATTTCCATTACAGTAATAAAGTTGTCCATGGGCTCCGTCAGACATTAATTGCTGACACCTGCTGTTTTTCCATTCATAGCCGCTTGCACACAAACATTGAGCATATTTGCCACCGCAGGCAGAGCCTGCGCCACCGGCGTAGCCGGTACCCGTGCACGTATATTGATAGGACGAATCACAAGAACAGCCCTGATATTTTCCGTTGCAGGATTGTCCAACACCTTTTTCACCGGTTCCTTTACATTCAAAAGTAAATCCTAATTTAGCACAATCCGAACATTCTTCCAAACATGCCCATTTGTTTCCGAACGGACATTTTACGCCTTTGCCACCATTGCACGTTGTTTCGGTATAACCCAAAGTTTCGCAGTCCTGCGTGGCAACACATTGAGCCAAAGTTAATTGAGGTAAAAAGGACAGAGAAGTCCCGATAAGTAAAAATTTAACTTTCATGACACACCTCTTTAATGATACAGTTTCATACAAAGAAAAGTATATCATAATTAAATTTTATTGTAAATTATAAATTCAAAATAAAACCTGAAATTTTGACAAATAAAAACCCCGTATTCTTAAAACACAGAACATTCAACAACAAAGCGACCGGATGAAGCTGCGCCAGCTTCTTAAAAATCAATATTCTTAAAAATCAATATACAAATAGGAAATAACCATGAATTTTGGATTTTCAATGAAAGTTGCAAAATATTTTTTATGAAAAATCATTGACATTAGCCGGATGGTCTGTTACACAGGCTGCGTATCAGTTATTTTTATGTCTTATTTAATTTTATAGTTATGAAAACATCAAAAGAAAAAAAGCAGAAAGCTCAAACAGTTCCGGGAAGCCAATCTCAACCTCAGTTTGAATACAAAGGTGCAACTTGTCCCGTTTGCGGAAGTGAGCATTATCGTGGCGGTAATATGGGTGGAAGTTGTGAAGATTGTGGATATACCGTCGGGTTTCATGGTTCCGGAAACAGTATCAGAAAAGACTAGGCT
>CALXTH010000147.1 GCA_944391365.1 uncultured Alphaproteobacteria bacterium
GAACACCCGATTACCGAAGCGGTCAGCGGCATAGACATCGTCCGTGAGCAGATTCGTATCGCCAGCGGCGCCGAACTCGGCTATACACAAGACGACATTACATTCAACGGTCATGCCATTGAATGCCGTATCAACGCCGAAAACCCTGAAACATTCACCCCCTGTCCCGGAAAAATCACCGAATGGCATGCCCCGGGCGGCTTGGGTGTCCGGGTCGATTCGGAAATTTATTCCGGATACAGCATTCCGCCATTCTACGACAGTATGATAGCCAAACTCATCGTCCATGGCAAAACCCGCAACGCCGCACTAATGCGTTTGCGCCGGGCATTGGAAGAATTTGTCATTGAAGGTGTTCAGACCACCATCCCCCTGCATCAGGAAATTATTTCCCAAGCAGAATTCATTGATGGTCAATACAACATTCACTGGCTTGAACACTATATGGAAAACCGTAAAAAATAACCGGATACCAACCAAAAGAGGCGGGAACCCCAAAGCTCCCGCCTCTTTTTAATTTCCCGGTTAAATTAAGATAACACCACCGGATCTCCGTATTTATTCTTTTTGTTCTCACTCTTCAAAAGTGTCAGAATAAAGACATACAGCACCGAAGCAACAGCACCGAAACCACCGCAGATAAACACAATAGTTTTTATCGTTGCAAAGACTCCGCCCGTAGCCGCAGCCTCACCGGCTGAAACATAGTCACTTCCCGCAGGAACCCCTGAAGCATATTCAACAACCGAGGAAATCACCGCCAAAACAACCAACGCCACCATCCACAAAAACGGGCTGAAAGCATGCCAGGCGCTGCGCCCCGTATCATGAACCCGTCTGACCAGAACCGCCAGATTCGGAATAAGCGCCGCCAAAGCATAAAGAGTTGACACAAGAGAAATCCCTAACGCAAAATCAAATACATACAACACAAGGGAAATTAAAAAATTCACCAAAACAAATGACCAGTACTCAAACCGCGTCGCCCGGCCGCTAAACTGAAAATATTTTGAAAAGCAGCCGCCGTAACAACTGAAAATATCCCGTTTTCCGCCAGCCACGGCACCGCCGCCGACACCATCCAACAGCTCTTTTTTCTTGGCGTCAAACTCTTCCTGCGTCAAAGCCCCTTTTTCTTTAAGGGCAAACAACTTATCCAAATCATTAAGCTCCATAGCCGTCCTCCTAAAGTAAAAAAACAACTCTCAGTATATAAGGACTCATCGGAAAGTCAAGATGAAACCCCACGGTCTCGTCTCCTGCAAAAAAAAGAAAAATACTTGTTTTTTTTCCGAATAAAACTAAAATACCGGAAAAAGACAACAGCCAGTCCGAAGCAAACAACATGATTGATAAAATAAAAATCCGCGGAGCCAAAGTCCACAACCTGAAAAACATCAATGTTGATATCCCGCTGAACAAAATCGTCGGCATCGCCGGCGTATCCGGCTCAGGAAAATCATCTCTGGCGCTCGGCGTTTTATACGCGGAAGGATCACGCCGCTACCTTGAGGCTCTGTCCACCTACACCCGCCGCCGCATGACACAGGCCGAAAAAGCCCGGGTTGATGAAATTTTATATGTCCCTGCGGCTTTAGCGCTGCGCCAGCGCCCGAGTATTCCCGGCATCCGCAGCACGTTTGGCACCGGCTCGGAACTTCTGAACAGCCTCCGGCTGATGTACTCCAGACTGGCCAGCCACCGCTGCCCCAACGGCCACTGGCTCAAACCGACGCTTGCCGTCGCCGCCGAACAGGAACTCATCTGCCCGGAATGCGGCGCCCGGTTTTACGCCCCTTCGGCCGAAGAGCTGGCATTCAACAGCCAGGGAGCCTGCCGCACCTGCAACGGCACCGGTATGATAAGGACCGTAGATCAGACAACGCTTGTTCCTGACGAGTCTCTGTCGATTGACGAAGGCGCCGTCGCTCCCTGGAACTCCCTGATGTGGTCACTAATGACTGACGTCTGCCGCGCCATGGGTGTCCGAACCGACATTCCTTTCCACGACTTGACTGACAAAGAAAAAGACATCGTCTACAACGGTCCCGCCGAAAAAAAACACATTTTCTACAAGGCCAAAAACTCCAATCAGGCCGGAGAACTGGATTTTACTTATTACAATGCAACTTACACCGTTGAAAACGCGCTGGCCAAAGTCAAAGATGAACAGGGCATGAAAAGGGTCGAAAAATTCCTCAAGCAGGAAACCTGTCCTGATTGCCGGGGCAGCCGCTTGTCCGAAGCCGCCAGAGCGCCCAAACTGCGGGGAATATCTCTTGACGAAGCCTGCAAAATGCCTCTTGCCGAGCTCATCAAATGGGTAGAGGGCGTTCCTCAAAGCCTGTCCGAAGAAATGCGCCCGATGGCCGAAAGCATTTGTGAATCTTTTCAAACCACCGCCAAAAGACTGATTGATCTCGGCTTGAATTACCTCTCGCTTGATCGGGCAGCCTCGACACTTTCCACCGGAGAGCGACAGCGGATGCAGCTTGCCCGGGCCGTGCGCAATCGAACCACCGGCGTTTTATATGTTCTGGACGAACCCTCTATTGGGCTGCACCCGTCCAACATCATCGGCCTGAACAATGTCATGCATGATCTGGTTGCCGACGGCAATTCCGTCGTCTTGGTTGACCATGATACCCAAATTCTCTCCCGCGCCGACTGGCTGATTGAAATGGGTCCCGGTGCCGGAGCCGAAGGCGGACAAATCATCGCAGAGGGAACCATTCCCGAAATCACAAAAAATCCAGATTCTGTTATCGCACCTTTCCTCTCCGACAAAATATCCCTGTCCTCTTCCAACCGCTCATCGGACAAACAATTATTTGAAAAAGGTTCAATCAGCCTGTCTACCGGCCGCATTCATACGGTAAAACCGCTGGAGGTGCAGCTTCCCAAAGGGCGGCTGACCGTTGTCACCGGCGTATCCGGCTCCGGCAAAACCACTCTGATTCTGGAAAGTCTGGTTCCCGCTCTTGAAGCCGCACTCAACCACAAAAGGTTGCCGGAACACGTCCTGTCAGTCAAAGCGGACGGCATCCGACAAATAAAACTGATCGACGCCGCCCCGATAGGCATCAACATTCGCTCCACCGTCGCCACCTATGCCAACGTCCATGATGAACTGCGCAAAATTTTTGCCCGGACGGAAGACGCCAAACAACTCGGCTACAAAGCTGGAGACTTCTCCTATAATACAGGAAAACTGCGTTGCCCGGTCTGCGACGGAACCGGAAGCATCAACCTTGATGTGCAGTTTCTGCCCGATGTCGAAATCCCCTGTCCCGAATGCCGCGGCTCACGCTACGCCCGCACGGCCAACAATATAAGATACCAAAACAAACAGGGACAGTCTTTCTCTCTGCCTGAACTCATGTCTATGGATATCAGTTCCGCCCTTTTGACTTGCAAAGACCTGAAACTTGTCCACCAGCGCCTTAAAATTCTTCAGGACTTGGGGCTTGGTTATCTCACCCTTGGTGAAGCCACCCCAAGCCTTTCCGGCGGTGAAGCCCAGCGGCTGAAACTGGCCGGCGAAATGGGCAAAACCCAATCTGATGCCATCTTTGTGTTTGATGAACCGACCATCGGCCTCCACCCGCTGGATGTCCAAACCTTACTTGACGTTTTCCAAACACTGATAAAAAACGGTGCCACGGTTATTGTGATTGAACATGACCTTGATGTCATCCGCCACGCCGACTACATCATTGATATGGGCCCCGGCGGCGGCACGGGGGGCGGACAAATCGTCGCCACCGGAACCCCGGATAAAATCGCCGCCACCCCCGCCAGCATAACCGGAAAATTCATCTGAAAAAATTTCCGATTCTCTGCCTGTTATCGTACAACAAACAAGCTCACCGTGAGAACCCATTAAATCTCCCACCTCACGCCTTAAACCCCGGGACTTAAACAAAATCTAATAAGTCACCAGCACCGGGCGGACGTAGACGTAGTTGCTGCCAACATGGTAGAGAATGTTGGTCACATTGCCATCAGACATATTCACGATGTGGTAGCGGTCGCTACCGGTGTAGTCACCATAGTAGGTAGAAGACCAATAATATCCATTAGACAAACTTGTTCCTCCGTTTGTCGATAACAAGCTGTTAAGTAATGATTTATTGTTGTACATAGTCACAAGCTGGTCTTTGGAAGGCAATGTTCCTTTAAGGTTGCCACAGAAAGGGTAATTCTGACAGCTGCTGCGCGCACTACTCCAACCCATAATAGCCAGATCTGTCATGGCGACATAGAAATTCATGCCCGGTGCCTTAACCGCCACCACAGCACCGTTGCAATAATACAAATCACCTTGCACCCCATTCAAAGCCTGCTGCTGACAAACTCCATCTTTCCACTCATATCTCTCAGCACACATGCAATAAGCATATTTTCCACCGCAGGCGAAGCCTGCGCCACCGGCATAGCC
Organism: uncultured Alphaproteobacteria bacterium; assembly: GCA_944391365.1. Lineage (GTDB taxonomy): Bacteria > Pseudomonadota > Alphaproteobacteria > RF32 > CAG-239 > HGM16780. Next base: position 4,442 of record CALXTH010000147.1, read on the forward strand.
AATGCCGGTACAAGAATATTTGAAATCTAACTTTTCACAGGCGATTTTCATACATTCTTCTTCATTCGCACCCAGGCATGCCCACTTGTTTCCGAACGGACACTTGACGCCTTTCCCGCCGTTACAAGTTGTTTCGGTATAGCCCAAAGTGGCGCAGTCCTGTGTCGCCACACATTGAGCGTTTACGGCTAAAGGGATAAAGGACAAACTCGTCCCTAAGAGTAAAAATTTAATTTTCATGACACACCTCTTTAATGATACAGTTTCATACAAAGACAAGTATATCATAATTAAATTTTATTGTAAACTATAAACTCAAAATAAAACCTGAAATTTTGACAAATAAAAAATCCCATGCTCTTAAAACACAGGACATCACTTAGCACAATCTAAGCATCGCGCTTCATTAGCCGCAGGACAAGCTACCGCTAACTGACGGGGTGAAGCTGCCTCAGCTTCCCCGTTTGTGTAAATTTTTCGTCATAATATAAAAATTATTATTTACAACAATTTTATTTTCTGGTATAATGGGAGTCGTAGGAAAGAAGTTTGCAAGGAGATATTATGATGAAAATACGTTATGTTTTATTGTTATCCGTATCTTGTCTCGGCCTCGGCTCTCTTGCCCATGCCGGACTCATTCCTGATATCACCCCGGTTGGGAAGAATACATTTATCTTCACACACACATCTAATGACACACACCTTGCTTCCCAATCCAAACTTCTTTCCGCTTCTGTCATTGCGAGGAGGACATTGTCCAACGAAGCAATCCATTCTTATTATTATGGATCGCCACGGCGAATAAATTCGCCTCGCGATGACACAGATGATTTTTTATCTACTCATCCTGTCCTTCCCTATCAAGGGAAGGAACGCTGTAGCTTGTCTCCGATATTCCCTCTCTTGATAGAGAGGGTTAGGGTGAGTAGAAGTTTTCCAATCCCGGCACAAGGCGCACGTAGTGCGTTTCAAGTCCCAATCTCTCAATCGCTAACCGACCGGGTCAAGCTGCGCCAGCTTGCGAGCGTCTGTTTTATTACCGACGCGGGGAATTGTGCCGGTGGAGAGTATGGCGGAGCGAATACCCCGGACAGTTCTTCCTCTGGACCAGGCTCAAGCTCCTCCGGCGGAGAATGTGATCCTGCTGACGCATGGTGTCTCAACAACAAACAACGCTGTGACTGGGAAGGATATACACTGACCTCGTGCAGTTCTGTTCAAACCCCGGTTAATTATTGCCCATACGACAATACTTATTTTGAAAAATGCGTTTGCAAACCGGGACTGGTCACCTGTACCAAGCCTTATTACGGTGTCGGGGAAAGCTGTGGTGGAAAGTACGCTTCGTGCAAATTAGACAATCCCCGAGCTTGCAAAGAAGACGGCTATACGCAAACCGGAAGCTGTAACTCGGTTCAGAACATCAACAAACGCTGTCCGTATGACGCCAATTATTTTGATAAATGCGTTTGCCGCTCTGACCTTTATACCTGTTCATCGCCGTTACAGGGTGTCGGTACCACCTGCGGTGGGAAATATGCCTCCTGCCAGTGTCCAAGCTCTTACCAAACTTGCTCCTGCGGTGCGGCAGCCGGAGCTTCCTCTTGCACTTGGAACGGCACAACCAAATACTCGTCCTGTAAAAAATGCTGCACGGATACTTGCCCTTCTTACACTTTGTCATCATCTTCGTCTTGCAGTTATGGGGCAACAAGCTGCTATGATACCTGCTACGGAAAAACATGGTATAAATGCAAATCCGCCCCTTCTTCCTCCTCGTCATCAAGTTCATCTTCTTCCAGCTCTGGCAGTTCCTCTTCATCGTCCGGTTCATCATCTTCTTCCTCATCAAGTTCTTCTGGTAGTGCAACATGTTCTGGAAGTTATTTAATACACTGCGACGGAGGTTACACCCCTTGCTCTCAAGCTACAGAAAAATGTCGTCAAGAAGGAGGAAGTCCTTCATATGTCGGAGATACAGGATATCACAAATATTACAACTGTAACTGCTAATAAAGAAGAGCATATCAAAATAAAATCATCAAAATCATGTTAACCTCACAAAAACATTGAAATCTATAAAAATCAATGTTAAACATGAGACTGAAATTTATTTTTATTTCTATAATTTATAAAGAGGGACAGGACGTATCAAAGGAATACCCCTCGTTAAATAAACCTGAAACAATTATGAACAGAAGTTATTTATTAAAAATTATCGAAAAAAACTTTATAATTTTCGATAAGGATGAAACCTCAAAAAGAATTGCCGATAACTATTGGTTTGACGAATTTCTGAGAAAACTCGTTCAAGAACAAAGCAGCAAACTGGATAAAGAAGAGTTTCGGGGTTCACTGCATACAACATTCTGCAAAGCAACCGAAAACATCTTAAAAAGAATAAGAAATGACCGCAATTATTTCTTTGAATGGGAAAAAATAGTCGATACATCACTGCTGATTATTTCCATTTATTACCACTATTCAGCCGTTTGCGAACCAATATTAATGTATGATTTCATCAGAAAAATCATGAAGGAAAAAATTCTTTTGGTCTGACTTCCAAACAATAACTGAAATAACCGTCCGCCTGAAACCGACGGTTATTTTTTTGCTCAAAAACAATACCCCAAAAAAACAGCAGCAGTCAAAACAAACTATTATTGATTTATAAAGAAAAAGCCGCCATTTCTGACGACTTGTTAGTATTGGTCGGATTGACTGGACTCGAACCAGCGACCTCTTCGACCCGAACGAAGCGTTCTACCAGGCTGAACTACAATCCGTTTTCCAAAACAAAGCTATATTTAACACATAAATTTTTTTTTGCAAGAACTAATTTTAATTTTTTTTGCCTCCCGGCACAATACAGGTCGACAAATCATAAAAGCTGGCCACAACCCGTTCCCGCGCCATCAAAAAAATCGTCCGGCATTCATAATTCGGCATTCCGCTGTACACGCGGTTCAAAGACACCGTATTATAAATCAGATAAACCCTCAGACGTTCATCTTCCGTCTCTTCATGATAAATCATATCCGGCCGGCCGAAATCCCGCACCAAATCTTTTTCAGTCTGACCGACATATTCGGAAAACCGGGGCACAAAATTCTCCGACATCCGGGGCGATTCACACCCGCACAATCCTAAAAAAACAAAAAATAAAAAACAAATTTTTTTCATAATCAATGCTCAGTAACAAAACGCTGTATTTTATTATAACCGCCAAAATTTTAATTCCCGGTTAATAACAAAAACAGTTTTCCGCCATTGCTACCCCTCATTTCTTTTTTAAAAGCCGCCAAAACTCCGGACGCATAAACTTTCCCTGCCAAATTCCCCGTCCGGCTTTTCTGGCCTCTTTTTCGGCCGGAACAAAAGAGTCATCATAACGATCATAGGCCACCGCCTGCCCGGCTCTGACCATTTCCGCATTAAGATTCTTGCCTCCGGCATAACAAAAAGCCACCACCCGGTGATACCGGTCAATTTCAACCGGTTCACAACGCACTTTTTTCCCCTTCACCAACCGCTGCAAATACGTCGTCGCCCGCACACCACAGGCATAAGCCAGGCCTTTGGCCATATAACAAGATTGCTTATACTCCGGCGCATCCATTCCTTCCAGACGCACCTCCCGCCCACCGACGACCAAACTGTCGCCGTCAATCACCCGAACCTTATCGGAAACCCAGGGGGGTAGCGCCGCAGCACCGGACGGCTGAACCGTGCAAAACCAAAACAACATCATCAAAACCAGAATTTTCATTTCCGTTCTGTCCTCCTCTGCTTACCATAATACCCAAACTTAAAAATGTGTTTAATAACCTGAAAAAATCCTTTGGTGTTTTGAAAAGTTTGACTTATGATAACTTCTGTTTATAAACACTCGGAAAATCGAAATTTAAGGAATAATAAAACCGTGTCTGGCAGCTTAAGCAAAAAATTGTTCTGTGGCGTAATGGCTCTCACCCTCTGCGGATGCGGACTACGCACGCGCAGCCTGAAGGATTTTCTGAACAATCCGTTCAATGAACAAACCATCGTTGAAAACGCACATCTGCGTCACCCGAGCTCGGTTATCGTCTGCCGGGCCAGACAATGTGCGCCGGCTAAATTATCCATGAGTCGTGAATACATCCACAATTCGCTGCTGCATTTGTTTCAGAACAACAGTCGCCAAACAGCTCTGGTTTGTGAGGGGGATCCCTCTACCCATACCTGCACGGAAAATTATATCCAGCTTCCGGCCACCATCGGCATTGTTCCCGGCTATGTTTATATTGACTCCGCCAAGGTTACCGATGTCAATGTCGCCAAAGGCAACACCGAGCTAAGGCTCGTCCTGAACTATAATGTAACCTACAACGGCCAGACCCCGGATTGTCTGCCGTCAAAAACTCTGCTGTATGTAAAAAGCACCTCAAATATTATCATGGAAGATTCGGGCTATATGTGCAAAATGAACGCCCTTGGCCAAACCTCAATTAAAACCCTGTTCTCCATTGATTATATTGACCTTGATTTTGGTTTTGTCGGCGGCTATTACTCCATCGGTTTATCCGGCCCGACTTACGGCGGCGCAACCGGCTATATGCTGCTCCGCCTGCCGACTGATGCTTATCCGCTGGCGCCGAACCTCCGCAAGCCCAGAAAGACCAAAACGCCTGACGCCGCTTTTGACATCCTGGAACAGGAAAACCCTGTGACAAACAGCGTTTATAAAAACACCAACGTCAGCGTCTTCCCGATAAAGAAATAACCGCCTGCCCGGAAAAACAACCCCGGTGTAATCGTTTTCCCGTTCACTTCTGCCCGGCCAAAAGCATTTCAGCGGCGATAGGTAAAATAGCGCGGAACTTCATACAAAACAATCCGTGATATATTCCTGAACGACATTTTCTTAACACCATAAGTAATTTCTCCGTTTGGAGAAGGAAGCCGCCCGTTGCGCAACTGATACTCCCGCACATCGCGAATACCCATAAACCAGCCGTTGTCAAAATGCACCCCCCAGCCATAAGAAGACTGGCTGGCATTAATTTGAATGGCATGGCACTTATCATTGCCCGAAAATTCACCTTGCAGGGAATGACTATCAACAACAAAATATTCATCACTCAAATAGCCGCTGTATTCCCGGGCATACAAATCATCATTATTCTGATACCCGGCATCAGTTTCCGCCTCCGTCGCAGGTGTCTCGGAAACCGGCAAAGCCTCGGTTTCCTCAACCGGTTCCGCAGCCTCGGGAAAAATTTCTGCCTCCTCGCTCAACGGAGAAACCGCTTCCGCCGTTTCATCTGAAAAATTATCCTCAACAACCTGCTCCCCGTCTGGCAAAACCTCCGTCGCCACAATATTATCCTGTTTTTCCACATCTTCAAACTCAGCCTCCTGCTGTTCTTCCGGAGAGAGTTCAAAACGGGGAATAAAAGCCTGCTGCGCCGCCGGCTGTCCCTCATCAACAATAATATCTTCCGGCTGCAAAGACACTCCGGGCGCTTCCGTCACATCATCTTCCGTCAACAACTCATCGCCCTGTTCATCCGGAACATCTTCCCAGACAAAGCCATCATCCTCAACCGCCTCTCCCTGCGGCGTATCAAGCGCCTCATCCTCCCCGTCCAGCGCCGCATTCACTTCATCATCAAGACTAAAGTCAGTCTCTCCCTCATTCTTCCACGAACGAACAAAATCCGGAACCGGCTCATCATCGCCACCCCCGGCTTCAACATCCGTCAAATCAACCTGAACCTCTGCATCAGATGTATCCTCAGTTTTTCCGGGCTCTCCCATATCTGCCGGTTTGACAAAAAGCGGCTTTTCTTCCGGCAATGCCGACTTATCATATGTCGGGGGCGCCATATGCTCAATTCCCTCCTCATCGACAAAACCCTCGCCATAAATCGGTACAGCTTCAATTTCCGGTTCAGTCACAACTTCCGGCTCCTCGACCACATCCGGATCCGGAACAACTTTCTGCGGAATACTGAGCTCAACCTTTCCTTCCTCAAAATTTTCCACCGGAGCCGGATTCGTTGTCCCCATCATATCGGCATAAGTCAATGCTTCTTCTGTCGCCGTTGCAGATTTAATTTCAGATTCGTCTGTCATTTCAATATCCCCGAAACATACATTTATCTGTCATTAAAACATGATAATCTTAAAATGACTTTAATAAAACGCCCGATTCTTTTCAAAACCGGACGTTTTAAGCTTTTCTCAAAAGAAAAAATATTTACGGACCACCGTGTTATAAGGGAATGGAAATGAGTACCCTCAAGCCTCCCATATCACTGTCGCCCAACTCAATTTTTCCGCCATGAGAC